>JACRMR010000003.1:300000-521498 GCA_016214895.1 candidate division KSB1 bacterium | reverse complement strand
TGTTCCAGTCCACCCGCACGCTGTTGTCGCCCGCCAACGCGCTGATGTCGCCCAGCTCGGCGGCCAAGAAGCCTTCGAGGCAGACGCACACACAACCGTTCGCGACACCCGTCAACGTGAATTCAAAGCAACCCGTCAAGGTGTTGTAGTACCACAGCGAGTACGGCAACGCGCCCATCCAGTCCGCGGCGCCCGCATCGCAAACGCGGTCACAACGAGTGGCCAGCGGCGAGCAGCCCGAAGACACGGTCACGATCGGCGTCTTCGCCGGATCCAGCGGATGACCATCCACACTGCAAACCACGATCAGCGTCGGCGCGCCGGCGCACAGGTCAGCACACCAGTAGGCCGGGTAGCTGCCGACATTGTCGTTGTCCGCATGGAACACGACTTCCGGAGTCGGGAAGCACGGGCAAACGCACTGCTCGCAAGACACGGCGAGCACGTACGGACCCGTCGAACCATCGCCATAACCACCGACGTCGATGAAATACGTTCCGGCCGGCAGGCACTGCGAATCCAGGTGGCTGTCGAAACCAATACCACCGTCATCGTCAAAGCCAACCTGCGTCGCGCAGTCAGCGGCCCACAGATACACCCACGAATCCAAGCCGCCGCCGTACGGGAAGTAACCCGGAGTGGCATTGGCAAACACGTCGATGTGCAGGATGCCACAGGTACCTTCCGGAATCACGATGCTGTAGTAGTCATCGTCGCCCGACGGGGACACCGCACCGCAGTAAAAACCGCCGCACTGCACGGGCTGACCCAGCGTACAGGTGTCGTTCGGCTCGAGATCAAGATTCGGGAAATCACAGACCGCCTCCGGCGCACACGGCTCGCAGCTCGTCGTCAACGTGTAACGAAGGCACGGAGTCGGGTTGATCGTCGGAACCACCACGATGATATAGTCGCCCGGATCGAGGCAGCGACGCAGCGTCGCCGTCGAACACGCCGCGACACCAATCGAAGCCAACGTCGTGCCCGGGCATGGCGCCTGAAGCAGGAACAACGCCGTCGCGGATTCGCCAACCACACTGACGGTCAGGCTCTCGCGAGCAGCAACCGTGAGCAGATACCAATCCGTGTCGCGCAGACCCGGGTCAGCAGTACCGTCTTCATACGTACCGCAAACCACATCCGGGCAACCGATCTGGCTGAACACAAAGTTTCCGCTGGCATCGTTGCAACCCGTGTTGTAAAGGTCCGGAATGTTCGGGCAAGCTTCGCCTTCCGGACGACCACCCACCGGGCATTCCTGCGGACACGCCTGGCACTCAGCCGCGCACAGCGTGTAGTCACCGAAGTCACCCGCGCTGTAGGCGTCCACCACGATGTAGTAAAGGCTGCCAGCCGCCAGCGTCAAGCACTCGATCCGGGAGATGTAACTGGCCGAGTAGATCGGCGGATTGGCGCAAGCGTCGTCGCTGCAAGCCACCACCGTCACGCCATCGCTCGCCAAAATGTACAGCTTCGTGTCGTAGTTCGTCAGACCCTGGCACAGGCTGAAGGTCGTCGGAATGCCCGTACCCGTGTACGAGTAAACAACGTCCTTGCCGCTGCTGGTGTACGGGCAAACCGCGTTGTAATTGTCCGTGTACGCGGAATTGTTGCCGTCGACACAGCCACCGGTGTAAGGAATCGCATTGCAAATCAAATCGCCAGCCAACGGCGTCGGGCACGCATTCGCCGTGCAGTTGCCGTCCGCCAGGAAGGACCCGCCCAGACCATTACAATAGGTCTGGAAGACGCCTTCTTCGCAGGTCGGATGGCAAGGATCTCCGCCCACCGGAATATAGCAGCAACGACCGCGCGCCGCCGACACCGGCGGATAGAACACCACCGCACGCCCGCCGACGATCCCGACGAGGTTACAGATGTACTGCAGGCCGTCGGCCATCGGAGCCTCGATACCGACCGTCGCCGAAACCGACGTGTGGGTATATTCCGTCGCATGCCACTGATACTTGATCATGCCCGGCTTCGCCGACGTCGATCCCCACAGGATCGCTTCTACCGACGTAATCCCCGTGCCGGAAAACGGATCAAACCAATGCCACTCCACCACCGTGTAATCGCCAAAATTCTTGTAATAAATGACGCCGTTCGTGCAGGTTCCCGGAGCGACACCCGCGGTTTCCAGCATGTCATCCCAATACACATACAGCGCAGAATTCGTATTCGTCGCACTGATGCAGGAGTTGGAATAACCACTGTTCGAAGCATTTAGCGACAGCATACCGTTGCTGCTCGCCCAGGCCGTCGTGTAGTTCGTTCCGTAGTACGGGAACGTCTCGCCCAACGGGATCGACGTCGCGATGTCGTCGCCACCGGCCATGATCAGGCTGGCCGTGGGATCAGAGCAAAGTTCAATCCAGCCATAGACAACCGAGTCAGCGTTGTTGTCGATCCAACGATAGCCGAACCCATCCGGGCCGCCCACGTTATCCAGCGAACCACCGCTCTCGCGGCTGCCCGGGAAATAGCGGGAAATCAGATCCTTTTCGGCCGGCGTAATCGTCAACCCCTGAAGCATCCGCTCATAGGCTTGCTTCGCCAGGAAGTCCTCGCCGGCAACGGCCCCATTCGATGTCCCCATCGAAGGCCCGTTCACCGCCGTCGCCTTGTTAATGTTATCCACGTCTGCGAGCGCAAGGCTACAACACATCGCGACGAGCATGGTACAGAAAATCAACGCCTTCTTCATGCGGTTTCTCCTTAGTCCTAACGGTTCGGATTTCACCCTGAAAATTGGTTACGAGTCAACGCCTAAAATATAGTTACCATGTTTAGCCGATGCAATCGATTTCCTAACATTAGTACTGAAACTTTATTAATTATTGACCGAGTTAGTAATATTCCTGATACTGTTTTTTAACAATTTAAGTAACAGCCCGAATCCCACAATTCCCCTGACCCGGCAAAAAAGAGGCGTACCTGCTTTGGCACGCTCTTTTCACCTAAGTCCAGCAATCCTTGTGGGTCAGCTACATATCTGCCCTTACTCTGACTTGCCCTATCCTCGGCAGGCTCAGACGGCCACCCCGGTCATGAATTCTTCCGGGGTCGCGTCTTCGGCGAACAACCGGTCCAGCTTCCCTTCCACCCGCGCCCGCTGCGCCATCAACTTCCGCAGCCGACGGTCACCGTGACGGTCCCCCATCAACACTCCGGCTACCAATACGCCTTCCTTCGTGACCACCTGCCGGTGAACCATCTCCGTGCTGAGATCATGAATGTCGAAGCCTGGCTTATGCCGCAGATCCCAGGCTCCGATCACGGCAATCGGCAGCGTGAACAGCGCATCGAGATTGTACAGCACGTCTTCCTTCCACGGCGTGTGCTTGCCCAGCATGTTTCCCGCCGCCGTGCGTGCTTCATCCAGCGCCACGTTCCACGTATTGCAGTGCACCACACGCCCCTCCGGCAACCGCACCAGCGCCACGTCCCCTGCCGCATAGACATCCGGGACCGGCGCTTCAAGATATTCGTTCACGATCAGTTTGCCGTCGGTGAGCACCGGCGACCCCTGCAGGAACCCAATCGTCGGTTCCACTCCCACACACTTCGCCACAAAATTCGTCTCAAGCACTTTCCCCGATTGGGTCACTACTCTCGCCAGCCATTCCCCCGCCGCGCTCCGCTCACCATCCTGCGGCAACGGGGGGACCGCGGGGTGATCCGCCTCAAACCGCGCCACCTCCTCGTCGAACAGTACGGTCACGCCCGCCGCTCCCAGCGCGCGTTCAATGTACTTGCTGCCCGAGGCGTCAACCGTACCTGAGCCCAGATATTTCCCGCGCACGAGCAGCGTGACCTCCCAGCCGAACCACTCGTGAGCGCAGCGCGCGAATTCCAATCCCAGAATCCCCGCGCCGATGATCACCGCGTGTTTCACCTGTTCCTTCATCGCGAAGATGCGCTGCGCGTCCTCCAGTGAGTGATAGGTAAAGATCCCCGGCAGTTGCTCGCCCGGCACGTGAAGTCGCCGCGGCTGCGCACCCGTCGCGATCAGTAGTTTGTCATATCGATAAACTTCGCCGGATTGGCCGAATACCTGCTTCCGGCCGACATCCACGCGCAGCGCACGCTCGTTCAGTACGCGAATCCGCCGCTCGGCCCACCAGTAGGGCGGCCGCGGCTGCAGCCGTTCCAGCGGCTTCTCCTCGAACACGCCTTCGAGATCGAGCCGCAGATAAAAGTGCCGCGAGTCGCCGTTCAAGATGGTGATCTCCGCCTCGGGATCCTGCCGACGAAGCGACTCCGCCGCGTTCGCCCCCGCGGCACAAAAACCAATGATTAAGTGATGCACGATGACGTAATTGAATGGTGAGGAGTGAAGAGCCCGAGGTCTAAATTCCGGGAGGTGTCGGCCGCGATGGGACGCCGGAAACAACCCGTCCAAGCGCGGTCCGATCTATGGGCACAGCGTGGGCGGGAGGTAGGAGAGGATGATACGCTTATTGGGAAGTAAGTTGCCTTCGACATCCACGGTTACCAACCGCTCAGACTTCAGCACGCCGAGATCCCGCGCCAGCGTCTTCGGTGTCACCTGCGCGTAAGCCTGAGCAACGCGTCCGGAAATGCTGGTAAGCTCCTTCTGACTGACCGGAGTGCCCCGCGCCGTCAGGTCATGCATGAGATCTCGGCGACGCCGGTCGGCGGTCGCCTGCGACGAGCCGAACCTCTGGAAGATCAGGTCGCGCCACATCACGTCAACTTGCTGCTCGCGAACGTACGCGAGTTGATCTCTGAGCCCGTCGCGAAATCCCGTTACCGCGTACTCAAGAAAGGGAATCACGTCGCCGCCGGAAATCGAGGCTTCCTCAAGCTGGCGGTAGTATTCAGATCGAGTCGCGTTAAAGTGATTGCTCATCAAGTGCACTGCGGGCGCCGGGATGCCCGCTTGAAGCAGGATTTGATATTCGACCAGTCGCGCTGTTCTGCCGTTGCCATCGGAGAAGGGGTGGATCCATGCGATGTAGAGATGGACCAACAGTGCGTTGACGATGCCGTTCACGATTGGGGATTCATCGGTGATCGAAAGCGATGCTATCCACTCGGTCATTCGATCAAGCAGGTATGCACAGTCTTCAGCGGGCGCGCCGCGATACATTCCCACCGCAATCGCGTGTGTTCTGATTTGGCCGGGGATTACGTGTTGGGCGAGGGGAAGGTCCCGAAGGATCCACCTGTTGAAATCGCAAATTCGGTCGGTCTTCAGTCCGGCGAAATGGCTTCCGGGAATTGATCGTCCCACGAACATCTGGTTGAAGATATCGTCGTACGCTCTCGCAATGTTGCGCACTTCCGTTATCAAGTAAGCTTGTGACGGCGGGAGCGTGAGCTTCCCTTCAATCTCAAGTCCGACTTGTTCGTCGGTCAGTGTGTTTCCCTCAATCGCTGTCGTCGCTTTGGCACCGCGGGCAAGGTAATAACGATTGATCCTACTGGCTGTCTCCGGCAATAGCGGAACACCCGCCAAGTGCTCACATTTGGACTGACACTCGCCGAGCAACAGCCACAACTTGGCAGGAAATGTAGAGGGATCAAACTCAAACTTGAGCCACGGATGCGTCGTTTGAAATGTCCGCACAGATGTCCTCGTTTAATACTTGATATTATAGAAATAACACAGAACAACCGACCTTGGTTTGTCCACAAATATAGCAATAATTGTGCTGAAAATCAAGACGACATGTTTCACCGTACATCATGATAATTCTCCAATAATCCGCACGTACGACTTCAACCGCGACGCCGCTAACGCCCCGGACTCTACCGCGATCTGAATCGCGCAGCCCGGCTCGCCCGCATGACCGCAATTCGTGAACCGGCAATTCACCGCATGCTCATGCAAATCCGGAAACAGCTCAATCAAACTCGCGCGGTCAATCCCCCACGGCGTGAAACTCTTCATCCCGGGAGTATCGATCAGAAAAGATGAATCGGCTGCCGCCCCGCTCGCGGGGGGGGTAGGGAGCGGCGCCCCGAAAGGCACCAACAGCGCTGCCGAAGTCATGTGCGTGCCCTTGCCGCTCCACGCGCTGATCTCCCGCGTGCGTAGATCCGATCCCGGAACCAACCGATTCACCAGCGAACTTTTCCCCACGCCCGAATTGCCCGCCAAAGCCGTGACCCCGTGCGCGATTTCCGCGCGCAAGACCTCACAACCCGCTCCCGTCTCGTTCGACACTGAAAAAATCGGCAGGTCGAACGCATCATAGGCGTCGCGAACTTCGCGCTCGCGCACGCCGTCCTCCGCCAGATCGCGCTTCGTCAACACGAGCAGCGGCGGTACTCCGCCCCGCAGCGCCGCCACCAGAAATCGATCCATCGTCGCGGTCTTCGTCGGCGGATGCGCCAGCGCGGCAATGATCAGCACGCGGTCCACATTAGCGAACAGCACTTGCCGCTCGCTGCGCAGACCCTTTCGCACAAACTCGTTCGAGCGGGCCTCCGCGGACTCGATCATCCACTGCTCCCCCTCCCGCGACAGCTCGACCCGATCCCCCACAACCAACGGTTGCTCCCCGCGCGCAAACAGCCGGCCGCGCGCCAGAGCGTCCACGGCCTCGCCGCTGTCACGCGTGACCGCGCACCGCTTCCCCGCCACCAAGGCAACCCGTCCCCGCTCAGCCATCCCTGCTCCGCTAACTCCTTGTTTCTGCTAATCCCCACTGTTCCAATTTACGGCTTTTGCTCCAAAATATCAACTCCTTACCTATGCGGTTGACCCGTGGGAACGGATTCGCTATATTGGGGTAGAATGGAAAGCGGCGAAGCAACAGGCAAGACTGTGATGCCGCTCGCCGATTTGTCGCATTCGTGAAGCTTCAAGTACTACCATGATCGAATCCCCGTCCCCGTTCGCCAAGCCAGATCCCAATCTGCGGATCAAAGCATACACGGCCGTCGTACCGCGACCCACCGCCGAAGAAATTGCTCGCTTCCCCGACGACGCGCGTCTGCTGCTTGACCGCATCTGGGCCCGACACAATGAGCTGATCCCCTACGGGCAGTACGGCCTCGACTGGATACGCGGACGGCACTTCGTCCTCGCCGGAGCGACGGGGCCGGGTCTGGGCGGCGCAATCGAGAGTGCCGTTCGCAGATTCACCGCCGTCGATGGCAGCGTGACCGTGCTCGCGCGCGATCTCTCGCGTTCCGTCGGATTCGAGATGGGCAAACAGATGGTCGAACGTGCCGAAAAGATGGGATTCGGTCCGCGCTATCACCTCTCCAATGACGGCATGGCCCTCGACGGCCCCGCCTTCGAATGGCTCTTGAATACGCTGCGTGAAGCCGGCACCAAAGAAGTTATCTATGTCAATTGCGTCGCCGCGGCCATGGCCGGTATGCTGCCTGATCTGCCGCCGGTCTATGTCAAGGATGTCGATGAGGAAGGTCTGTTCCAATACAAGCTCGGACCGCTCACGGATCAGCAAATCGAGAACACGCGGCATGTCATGGGCCGCATGGCCGTCGAATTCCCCCAGGCTCTCGCCGCGGCGGGCATTAAAGTCCGCGTGACCTGCTACATCGATTGGCGCGGAAGTCTCGACGTGATCAGCCGCGATCCCGAGACTCCATTCTATGGCCGGCAGGGTCCCTATTCCACAAGTCTGTATCTGCCCAAAGAATTCTTGCAGGCCGATACGATTAAAGCCTACGGCCACGGCCGCGTCGTGCTTGACGCCTTCCTGCCCGTGATGCGCACCCGCGCGCTCGGCTTCATTCCGGGCGCGATCCCGCAAGCCTACATCGTCGAAAAAATGATGAAAATGTCCGGCATCCGCCATCGCGACGTCCCCGAACTGGCGCTGGGTACGCTCGATCAAATCGGCCGCGCGGTCTCCGGCGGCGCCTACAATCCCTTTCCGCGCCTCGACGACCACGAAATCCCCCTCGAAGAGTGGTACTGGCAGATCGTGCAACGACTCTGCGATGATCCCGACCACGAGTTCTACTGGAAGAAGTGGATCGAAATGTGAGAATCATGCGACAACCACCAAACGACAAAGCCCGGGGTGCTGAGCCTCGGGCTTTCAAATGCGCGTGCCTGAGTTCTACTGCGATGTCAGTTTCGCAGAGCCCATTGATCGAGTCGCGCTCGCAACTCACGTATTTCGCTTTCTAATCTCTCGTTTCTCATTTCCAATTGCTCGGTTCGCTTCGCCAGCTCCTGAATCGCCGCCAGCGCCACGCCGTCGGGGTCAATCGTGGAGATCTTCATGCTGTCCCCCCCGGCGTGAAACTGATTCCAGAAATCCTGAGCCATCGGACCGATGTGCTGCAATTGAGGATCACCGTGCTTGTGGTGCCAGCGATAGACCGGAAGCGCCATAAGCTTGTTCAGCAGCTCGCGACCATCGACCCGGCCAAGCTTCGTCTTCAGCGTGCTGTCGCAAACGGAGTTCCAGGTATTGTCTCCGGCCAGCAGCGTTACTCCCACGTCCGCCGCGGCGCTCGTCCACATCCGGATGCCGCCCGAAGCTCGAACGCTGAACGTATTGATCCCCGGCGACGACAGCGTGGCATCTGTCGAGTCCGCCCAGACGAAGGCACCCGCGTCGTTCGCGTTCGCCCGCCGTCCCGCCGCGAACGAATAGCGAGCGCTCGCGGTGTTCTGGCGTCCGCCGGCAACTGTGGAGTAGTACCCGCCCGCCGTGTTGTGAACTCCGCCAAGCACGGAGCCGCCTTCCAGCGACGTGTTGTTGCTGTCCCCGCCGCAGATCACGGAATAGGGACCCTGCGCCATGTTGTCCCGTCCGCCGCCGACGAAACCGTTGATCCCGGCAAAGTTATTCGCTCCGCCGACGACCACGCCTTCCGTGCCGGAAACCCAGTTGGCCACTCCACCGCACACCACGGAATAGTTGCCGTCCGCATCGTTGGAGGAACCACCGCCGATCACGGTGTAGTCGCCGCCGATATCATTCAAATAGCCGCCTCCGAGGGTCGAATAACTGGCAGCGGATTGTATGCGATTGACGTTCCCGCCGCCCAGCACGGCATAACCGCCATCCGCGTCGTTGCCCCGTCCTCCCGCGACGACCGCGGCGAAACCATTGGCTGAATTAGAATCAATGTCCGTTGCGCCACCACCGCCGAGCACCGAGGAGTAGTCGCCGCGGACCCGGTTGCCACGACCAAAACAAACGCTGTTCGCTCCGGTTGCCACGTTAGTCCGACCGACCGCGAGCGATTGGCTCCCGGTAACCGTATTTCCGTCACCGATGCTGCCGCTGCCGATGATCGAAAAATCACCCGTAACCGTGCCGCCGGTCGCGCCGTCCACGGACCACACCCGATAAGCCCACGGTTCGGCCGTGAGCCGTTGGCGCGGAGTCATCTCGGCATTGGTCCCCACCCGGACCGCCAGCCACAAAGTAGAATCAGCGAACAGATCACTGATCGGAACGAGCGAGCCCAACTGCAAGTGAAACAGCCAATCCGTTACCAGTACACTGGCATACGTCTCGCTCCAATTGGACGTGCCGCCCGTCGAGTCGGGGAAGATCGAGACTCGCATCGCCACCGTCGTGTCCAGCGGCACACCGGCGCTGTTGCTCAGGTAGCCCTGATAGTTGATCAGCGGCGGGACCGCCGACGCCGTGGCGATCAAGAGGTGAACCGTGAAAGCGATAGCGAGGAAGCAGCGCATTTTCGTCTCCGGTAAATAGATTACATCAATTGTGGACAAGAACGAATGAATATAGGTACGGCGGACCAGCATGTCAAGCCGTCGTATGGGGCATTTGAAATTCGTCAGCCAGCCCTGCCGACCGCCGGTCTGACTGGGCAGCCGCCGCCCGAGCTGCTTCCGGAGTAACTCCCAAACACGAGGCCTCGTGACCAGCTGATTCCCGGTCGAGTCCGGGCAAGTCACCGATTATCAAGCAATCAGAGTCAAACGGTCCATTTCTCTTTGTGACTTTCTTCACTATCTTTTTTGCGCGTGTTTTCCTACATTGTTGCCACGAAGAATTAACGATTCATCCCCATTATAGGCTATTGTCATGGATTACTTCCTGACCGAAGATCAGATCGCCCTCCGCGACCTCGCCCGAAAGATCGCCGACGAAAAGGTCCGGCCCGTCGCCGCCAAGCATGACCGCGATGGGACCTTCCCCTGGGACATCGTCAAGGTCTTCGCCGACGCCGGCCTGTTCGGAATCGTCATTCCCGAGGAGTACGGCGGTCTCGGCATGGGAGTCTTCGAACTTGCGATCGTGACTGAGGAGCTGTCCAAAGCCTGCGGCGGTATCACCCTCGCGCTGGCCGCGTCGGCACTCGGCACCTTCCCCGTCCTTCTGAGCGCCAACGACGAACAGCGAAAGCGCTACTTGCCCGATCTCGCCGCCGGCAAGTACCTCGCCGCGTTCGGACTCACCGAACCCGGCGCCGGATCCGATGCCGGCTCGATGCGCACACGCGCGGTCCGCGACGGCGATGACTACATTCTCAACGGCTCCAAGATCTTCATTACCAACGGCGGCGTCGCGCATCTCTACACCATCATCGCCGTCACCGATCCCGAAAAAGGCTCGCGCGGAACCTCGGCCTTCATCGTGCAGGATGATTACCCCGGTTTCAAGGTCGGCAAGCACGAAGACAAGATGGGCATTCGCGCCTCGGCCACCAACGAAATCATCTTCGAAGATTGCCGCGTGCCCGCCATCAATCGCATCGGCCGCGAAGGCGAAGGCTTCCTCGTCGCCATGAAGACGCTCGACAAATCGCGCCCCGGCGTCGCCTCGCAGGCGCTCGGCATCGCGCAAGGCGCGTTCGATCTCGCCGTGGACTATGCGAAACATCGTTCGCAGTTCGGCCATCCGATCATCAGTTTGCAGGCGATTCAGTTCATGCTCGCCGACATGGCCACGGCCATCGAGTCCGCGCGCGCGCTGCTCTATGCCGCCTCGCGGCACATCGACGCCAGTGACGGCAAGGGCATCGGAATCTACTCCGCGATGAGCAAGCTGCTCGCCAGCGATGTCGCCATGAAGGTCACCACCGACGCCGTACAGATTTTCGGCGGCTACGGCTACATGCGCGACTATCCCGTCGAGAAATTCATGCGCGACGCCAAGATCACGCAGATCTACGAAGGTACAAATCAGATTCAGCGACAGGTCATCGGTAACGCAATCATAAAGGGCTGAGGGGAGGAAGATCTGAAACGTGAAACTTGAAACGTGAAATGCGCAAGCCCGAGGCGAATTGCCTCGGGCTTGCGTTTCTGGTGTGGAGGGTTGGTGACTTACGGGCAGCGCGAAATCACCGCGTAATTCGCATAGCCCGTGCCCGCCGCTGAAACCGTGAATCCCATCAACTGCCCGGCGGCGGATGCGGTGGCCGTCCCCGCGGTGATCCACCCCGGACTGGGCGGAGGCGTCGGCTGGTTAGGATTCGTCGTCTGATATAAGGTGAATGTCCCCGCCTGCGGAGCCGTGAAGTTCAGATTGACCTGCCCGCTCACCCATTGAATCGTCAGATCGCCAACCGCCGCACACGGACTCGGCGGCGTGATGTAGTTCGTGTAGAGCGGAGAATCCCAGGCCGCCAGCGCATCGATGTTCTCGCCCAACGATGTGACCAAATAGGGCAGCGAAACGCCGTCCAGGAAAGAGAAGTAGATCATCCCCGGATCGAGAAAGCCCGACTCGTCCTCCGGCGTAAACGGGTCGTCCACATCCACGCTGAACATCAATGCCAATCCCGCGCCGCCCAACACATTGCTATAGAGCCAGCAAAACTCCATCGCGTCGAGATCCACTCCCAGGGGCAGTCCAAGATGAAATGCCGGATCAACCGCCATAATGAATCCACCGCCCGGCCCGCCGCCAAGCTTCTCATAAACCGCACCGGGATTCAGGCCAAAACTGGCCTCGTGATCCACGGAGAAATACCAGACGTTACATTGACCGGTGCGGATGTCGAGACCATCAACATCGTCATCAACTTGCGGCATTAACCCGTCGGGATCGGGACCGAGGCTCGGATGCAACTCCAGTTCTGATTGAAACGGATATTGAAAGACGACCGGCGCGCCGCCGGGCATCGCGGCCACGGTCAATCCCAGAACCTCGTCGTGACGACCGGCCTGACCGTACAGATCGCCCTGCATCGGCGAACCGCTGCTCGTTGCCACACTGAACGGATTCGCCCAGTTCGGCTCTTCATCATCGTCGAACGAGATGAAAAAGTTGTCCGCGTCGTGAACGCAGCCCGCGAGGAAGAATCCGATCGGACCCTGATTCGGGCCGTAAGCAAAACTGGATAGGTTGAAATCCAGGAAGTCGTAGTCATCGATGTCGAGATAAGCAAGTGGCCCATACGGACCCACGCCGCACGGAGCGCCCGTCAATGGCGGCGGTCCATCGGGCGCAACCGGAGGCGGATCGAAACCGTACAGCACCTCGTCATTGTACATGCCGTCCACGCCGCCCGGCGGCAGTAACGGAGTGTGCCATTGATAGACGTCCGCCGGGTCAAACACCTCGTTGCCCGTGGACGGAGTATCGCTCAGCTCCGCGTCCCCGCCGATGTCCACCGAGAAATCCAACCATGCCGTATAGAGTGAATCCGGCTCCGTCAAGGGATTCGGGGCATCAATGCTAAGTCGGATCATGCCGTTCTGGTTCGCGCTATTCTCGTCCGGCTTCCGGATGCCGAAGTTCCCGAGCGGGCAAGGGTCGTTCACCTCAGCATAAGCGATCAGTTCGACTTCCACCGTGGTCAACGCCTGTCCGACGAAGGTGTTGATCGCGAAACTCTGGTTGAGGAGCTGGTTGAACCCCGAGATGGTGGCCAGGTTGAAGTCGAAACGGCCGAGCAACTGCTCCATGCCGTTCACCCAGATCCGCGCCGTCGTCCAGCAGTTTTCGTCCTCATTATAGAACGGCGGACGCTCCGATCCGTACGGACCGCTAATGCCGCCGAAGTGATCCCAGCTCACATAGATCGTAATCGGTGACCCGGGGGGCGCGCCGGTTACATCGAAGACAAACCCAACGTCCAGCGTATCCGAGGCGACCGCGCGATGCTGCTCCGTGTAACAATACACCACCGGATTGATCATGTACGAGATCGTCACCGCGTTCGTATTGACGCCGTCGAGATAGGCGTAGGTCGCCGTGTAGCCGTCGGCTGTCGTAGGACTCTGCTCGCAGCTCATCGGCCCTGTACTCTCTTCCTCTTCGCGAATCTGCGCCAACCCCAGTTGATGCCCCCAGATATTCGCGAACAGTGTATTGGCAAAGAAACTGTTCTCGGTCGGGCTCGGGTATGGATTGAAACAACTGTTATCCGCCGAGCACCAGCCGGACGCATATCCGCTGAATGCGTACTGGCCCCAGACCTGCGCAGTCGCATCCCGCAGCGTCATCGACTGAGCAGCGATCAATAGCAGCAAAGTTACTACGCGGTTACGCATGGGTGGCCCTCCCGGTGATTTGAGGTCAACCGGCATTCCGGCAAGTTGACAGCTATGTTAAATCTTCACCAACTCTCTAATATACACACACAGCTTCCGGATTACAATATCCTGTACACATATTCATGAAATCACCTCTCCAACCTCCTGTTATTGTTTCATCACCGTCGATTGCCCGCGATCGCGCCCACCCCGGCTCCGCGAAGGAGTTGACAATCCCGGGAGGCTTGGTTATATTGTTGTGCTGAACTATCTAACCCACGGTGCCGCTTCGCCGCGACATGTGGTTAAAAACCGCGAGAGGAGGTGAATAACATTGCCGTTTGTCAAAATCCGTGAAGGTGAACCGTTCGATCGCGCCTTCCGCCGCTTCTCCAAAGCCTGCGAAAAGGCCGGCTTAATGGCCGAAATCCGCCGTCGGCAACGCTTCGAAAAGCCCTCCGAAATCAAAAAACGCGAGGACAACGCCGCCCTCCGCAAGCAGCGAAAGATGCGCGCCTACGATAACCGCTGATCCCGCGGTTTCGGACTGCTCAAGTATGACAAAGCGCCTGACCACCCCGGTCAGGCGCTGCTCGTTGCATGATCAACACGACGGCGCTGTATTTAACAATCAGGAATCGACCCGGTTGCAGCGCCGCACGGGCTTGTTGCCGAAAAGACTTCGCCGAGGCACCCGTCCCCGGGTGCCCGGAATCTGAGAAGAAACTTACAAGTTCGATGAAGATCAGGGCGTGACTCACCCCGATTCCGGCGGGGCGAGGGCACCCCGCTCGGCGGATTCTCGTTTGGGCAACAAGCCCGCATAGCTGTGCGTGAAATCTCCGTAGCGCCGCATCAATATGCGCTCGGTTAGATTGCTCGCTTTTGACTATCGAAAGAGTCTAACATTCTCTCCAGAGCGGGACACGTGCCGCACACATGCCGCCGCGTGAAAGACTCGGTCGTAGACAGACGCCGAATGAAAGCGTCGCGAACGACAAGTGATGGTTCCACTCGCTAGTAAGTTGAGAAGTCATCGCGAACCGCAGTTGACCCCAGACAACCGAGGTTAACTTCCTCGATGTTGACACGCCCAGTTCCGCGTAGAGGTCATTCGACTCTCCTCGAAACCCTTGGGCTTCTCCACTTGGGAACTTAAGCCAACCCACCGCGCCACGCATGTAGCCAATAGCGAGATCGGGACTTAGGTCATACACGTGAGGGCGGGCGAAAAGGTGATACTCAACCCCCACCCCAATCGTGAAAGCATATGCACGACCGCCTTCCTGGCCACGGTAGTCAGTCGCCCTTTGGAATTCGGAGTAGTTGAAGTTGAATGTACTGTACGAACTAGATAAGCCGACTCCGAGTCTTGCCCCCAACATGGACGCAATGCGCATTCTGAAACTAAGACCGCCAGCTGAATAGTACTTCAAATCACTGTTATCAAACGGATAAGGCACCCCAACCTGCACGGACAATGAACGTGATCGAATCGCACGCGCCGTCTTCGGCAAGTTCGCTTTCTCAACTGCGGATCGACCTTCTGGTGCGCCGTCATGCATCTGAGCAAGTGACGGAATCGCAAGTACACAGAAAACCAAAAAGCGAGCACCCCGCATCCAAAACATGGATTCGGATAACTTGCCTTGATCTGGAGACCGGTTGTCTTGCTGCAAGTTCATGAATGGACCCTTAGACTTAAATCGCCGCATTGTGGAGGGGATAACGTGCACTCTTCGCATGGATACCAAGTGGAAAGTCCGTCACTTCACTATGGACTTCCCTGCAGTCTCCCTCCTCACCGAATATGACAAAACGAGTCACTATTGACGCGCACGTCTCGACCAAAGAACAGAGCGTCGAGATGCAGCTCCGCGACGCGAAGTGGTGCGCCAAAGACCGGGGCCGCTCCGCAGCTGAGGTCTACGTGAACGCCTTCGACGACCGTCCACCGACGCCTTTAGTGCACGGTCGACGAGCAGGGCAGACCTCTGCAGGGAGCGGAGAGTTTTCAAACTGCGATGGACAAAACAAAAAACACCTCGCCGCAGGACGCAGCAAGGTGTCGATGATGGTTCGTCGAGGTGTGGGCCGTCCGTCAGGAACGGCCAGAATGCTCGGCAGGAAGATACTCATGGTCGGCATGTCAAACCTACTTCCGTTGGTCCCCCCAAGGTCGTGTCCATAGCTTAACAATGAATATCGAAAAAGTCAAGTGAAAGATGTTACAATCGCGTCACGCGGCCAAGGCTGGACCATTTGCCACATTGACGGCACGGTGTCAAAGCGATGGGGCCCGAAGGACCACGGAGCGTCCATTTCACTTCTTCGCCGAGCGGGGACTGTGTCCCCGCCGGAAGGCACCGATCTTACGCCACAACTTGCGTCAAGCGTCCACGAACAGGAACAGATTCCGAGCAACCACGGACGGGTACCTCGGCGAGGTCCTTTCGGAAACACGCCCGCCTGGACATCCGCTCAGAACATCCGCCTCGCGCCCACGAATCTCACTCGCACGGTTCTCTCCCGAGCGGAGCACGCGCCGTATATGCCGCCGCTTGAAAGGCCATGATGTCTCCTGATATTCTGGTTTGCCCCGCAGTTTGTATGGCAAAGGAGGTGCCTCGATGGGGGGCGGAGGATGAAGAGATGAGAGATTGCGAGTGAAATATTACCGCAGCAGCACCAGCTTTCCCCGATAGGAGGTCCCGGCACCCGAGATGATGGACCAGTAAGTCCCCGTGCTCAGGCCTGCCGCATCAAAGAAAGCCTCATGAAATCCCGGACAGGACGCGGTACTCCTGAGGCCGCCGACTCGCCGTCCGAGGAGATCAAAAATGTCGATGGCTACTGGTCCACCCTGTGGAGTGAAGAAGCGGAGCGTCGTGGTAGAGTTGAACGGATTGGGATACACTTGATAGTAGGCGTCGGGAACCGGCGGTCGGTGGGCCTCATCGACGTATAATAGCTCGCGCCCCTCGAACAAAGCATAGTGGCCCCCGTGGTGGCTATTGAGGGTGTCACGGTAGCCACCATAGGTTGCCACGCCAGTGTCTGATGCGAGCACCATGGGACCGCCATAGGTGTTAAACCAGTTCTCAACCAAATAATCGGCGGACCATATCACACGCGCTTGTCGGTCCAGTCGCGCGATGAAGCGGGCACTAGTCCCAAACGGAGGGACATGTGAGTCACGCATCGCCGATATCACAACCGACCCATCGTTCAGGGATGTTAGCCTATATATACTGCTGAATAGATCGAGATGATTCAGCGTATCGAATGAGACCATGTATCCGTCATGATCCGCACGAAGAAGGTACGCACCGACGTAGTTCTTGGTGCCGCTGATCACATAACCTCCACAGCCATCGCCACAAGCCGCTGTGACATGGAAGTTCGTGTCGGGAGCCGAGTAGATTCTGGTCCAGAGGGTGTCACCATTCTGGTCGATGTTAATCAGGTATGGTTGATAGAGGATCGGCATTGCACGCGTATCGACTACATCCCCCGCCAGCAAGTATCCCCCGTCGCCGTTCTCGACCACAGCCCTTATGTCAATACGCGTGAAGCGGCCACGAGTGAACTGCCGCGTCCACAACGTGTCACCCGCCAAGTCAAGTCGAATCGCATAGCCGTCGAGATGGGAGTCGGTTGAATTCACCGTTTGGGCGAATGCAATGGCACCACCGTCCATCGTCCCCATAATGTGCGTCGCGACACTGAACTCCAGATGGCCATAGGATCTTGCCCAGAGCGTGTCGCCTGCGGAATTGAATTTGAGAATCATGATTCGCGGTGCCGGACTGACATCGTAGCCCCCCACCGCCACTACGCTTCCGTCACCTGTCAGCGCTGCACCGATCAGATAGTTCTCTTCCTGCATGTTACTAACATGACTCCATTGGACCGTCCCAAATCTGTCCAATTTACGGATGATCCCGTCCCACTCTGCATACGCCGTATCAGAGATGTAGCCCGTGCTGACGAACCCTCCGTCCGGCATCGCGACCAGGGACGTCGAAATCTCGATGCTGTACTCGCTGAAGCTGCGGGTCCATATGGTATCAAGCTGCGCGTGGCCAGACAGGGCGACCAACAGCACTCCCACGAGTGCCACTGCCATCATGCAAGATCGCGGATTGCGTCGGAGACGTTGTTCATTCATAAATAGAATCCTGAAACAAAACACACCTCGCCGCAAGCAGCAAGGTGTGCAGGAAGGAGAATCGAATTTGACCGTCGGGGACAGGGAGTTGGACTGTACGCATCGGACTGGACAGTTAGGGGTTGATTTGGTAGATTAGGCGCGGGGTCAGCAAGGAGCCAAGGATGCCACGTCAGAGCAGGATCTTCAGTCCGGAGTTTAAGCGGCGGGTGGTGGAAGAGCTGGAGTCGGGTCAGGGTCAGGCGGCGGTGGCGCGAATGTATAAACTGATCCCAATTTGCCTCGGCACCGTCGCTGCCGGAGCTGCTCGCCGATCAGCAGATGAAAGGCGAGATCATCCAACAGCGGACACAGCAGATTCACCTTCAAGAAAATAGCCTTGGCGAGCGTCAGCTCAAGCCCGTCCAGAGTCCGCACTTCGCCATGGCCACGCTGAAAAAGGAAGAAGTTCATCTGTCCAACTGCGACACGTTCGCAGGAGCACAGGCCCAGCCGCCGCACTTCATCGACCGGGTCCGCAATCGCGATCGACGCCACTCGGCCCTCGGATATCTATCCCCGATCGAGTCCGAACTCAAATCAAGACAACCCTCAACACCGCAGCTAACTCAACACAGCTGACTGTCCAGTTTTTGGGGTACACTCCATCGCGTGTCATGCGCCCCTCCGTGCCGGTTGCCGATCTACGTCGCCACCGTCAATCTGCCGCTACCGAACGACTCGGTCAAGCAAAAGAAATCATCTTGCGAATTTGCAGCCGCCCGGGGACCGCTCACGCGCTACCTACACTATTTTGTCAGTGTTATCCGTGTCTGCAAGTGGCCGTTTGGCGTCAAGACCTGTACAAAGTAGCTCCCGCTGGCCAACCGCGTGGCATCCCATCGAAGCATTTGTCGGCCTCTCACCGGCATTCCCGTCTGCTCCCGCCACACGACACGGCCTTGCAGGTCAACCGCCTGTGCCCGGTAGGGGGAAGGTCCGTCAAGCTCAAACGCTACGAATGCCACCGCATTGAACGGATTCGGGTAACATGTGATACTGGCCAACGGATTGGGAGAAGGCGTTCGTTGCTGAGCCGATGTAAGATCCGGTCCGGTTCTCACGATAAAAGCACCATTGTAATCCAGACCCGGCCCGAACCGGAATCCCGAACAGACATAGCCAGCATCAGAGCTCCCCGCGATGGCTCGACCGTGGTCGCTTCCCCCGCTGCCGCCGTAGGTCCGCGACCACAGGCTGTCACCGGTCAGACTCATCCCGAGTAGCCAGTAATCTGAGTAACCCGCGCCGAAGGATCCCGTCGTAGAAAGGACTGCTAGGGTCTGGCTGACCTCCCTGCAGACGGCCGTAGCGTAGTCGTTTCCAGAACCACCGAGGGTCCGCTGCCAAATCGGAGTGCCGTCGGTACCTGCAAGCACTATATAAGAATCCGAATCCTGCCCATCGTCACTCACGTCGCCGACCAAGGCCACCTGATTCGGCGGTACGAAACGAGCGGCGGACAACACAGCGAATTGACGGACACCGAAGAACGCGGCTGCCAAAGAGTCGCCCTCATCGGAGACGCGAATCATCAGGAACCGCGATTGACCATCTTCCCACCTCGATCCCGCTGTTCCACATACCGCGTAATCATGCTCCGAAATCTGCACGACTGCGGATGCCCAATCCGTCAAAGGGGTGCCGAACGAGCGACTCCAGACGATGTCGCCGGCGGACGTTATGCGCACGATGCCAAACCCTCGCTGTCCTGGATCAGCGCCGCTAATATCCGCGTCGCCTACGACTAGCAAATCCCTGTTGGGCATTTCAATGAGATCGCGCGACCAATCGCCATCGTCTCCGCCGAAGCGACGTGTCCACAGGGTGTCACCTGCTTCCGCCAAGCGGACCACGTAGTTCTGTTGATCGTAGTCTATTGGCTGTCCATAGACGGTTCCGACTAACACATAGCCTCCATCACGCAGTGCGACCATTCCCGAAATCGACTCAAAGAGGTCCGCATCGCCCCACGAATTGGCCCAGACGATATTACCCTGCGAGTCGATTTTCATGGCGAAAGCGTCAGATGGAAAGCCGGCTGCTCCGGCAACGACCCAACCTCCATCTGGTGCGTCGGCGATTGCTTGGACTTCCACAGGGTATTGCTCATACACCCTTGTCCACAGCGTATCGGGGTTCGGCTGGGCTTGTAAGTCATGAATCGACAATGCGATCAACACCAGCACCCACAACACAAAGCGGACCCAGGACCACGATTTCGCTCGTGCTCCAAGTCCGCGCGCTTTTCGCCAATTGCCTGTCATTCCCGCCTCCCGGTTTGCCGAGCTACGCACCTACCCAAATATATCCCCCCCCCCCCGGAGAAGAGCAAGTGAAGAGGTCCAATTGCCAAGACTTTTGCCCGGACCGACGAGTCCCGGACAAAAATGTTGAATCTTACACCTCGCCGACCGTGACTTACCGTATGATCGATAGTCGTCGCGAGGCGCGGCGAACACCGTCCTTTACGACGACTATGTAACTGCCGGATGGAAGGCCGAATGTCGGCAGCAGATAATGCTGAGTCGCGTTCAACTCGGTGTCCACGATTCTCCGCCCGACCAAATCATAGAGCTGCAGGCGCCTCCGTCCAGCGTCAGCGGCCGGCCACCAAACCGTCGCAACTCCGTTCGTGGGATTCGGATACAGGCTCAGGTCTTCACTGGTGCGCATACGACGTGGATATTGAGCGGTTTCGGACAAATCCTTCCGCCAAATGCCGCCGCGATCCGGCCACGGCCCTCTCCCCATGGCTCGATAGAGGTAGCGGCCATCTGAACTGAAGGCGAGGTCGCGGGTCCGCAGCGAATCGATTTCGAATTCACCGAAAACACTCCAGGTCTCGCCACCGTCAAGTGTGAGCAACAGGCCGGTCGTGTCGTCCATCACAAGCTCGTCCTGGTTGGCGGGATGCGCCGCCAGTCTGGCCCCTGCCCCCGCAACTGACCGGATGAGTGACCAGCGAGTGTCGTCGGATGAACGAGCGGCCAAGAATGGTTCGCCCACGTGAGGCCCTTGGAGCCGACGCAATACTGAGTAGTATGTCATCTCCGGCAACTGTCCGCTGCGAATGGTCCAGAACTCGTTCAGCGTATCGTCGGGCGCAGCCCAAGTCATTCCCCCGTCCGTGCTGAGTCGGCCCGTGCCGCCTAGCCAGATGTCGTTAGGGTGTGACGGGAAGGAATACAAATTAAGCGGGCCAAAGCCGGGATACTCGTCGGGAATCGGAGTGAAGGCATAACCGCCGTCCACGCTTCGGTGCAGTGGGTAGTGCCAGTCGACATCATCCGCCATCAGAATCATGACTCCGGGGCCGATCCCCGAGTACACAGCGACGACACCCACGTACGGCAGGATTTGGAGATTCGTCACGCGTCGGTTCCAGGTGTTTCCGTTGTCCGTGCTCGCGAGAAACGTCCCCAGCCCAGCGCACACAAAATGGCCGGGGTTGAACGGGTCCTCTGAGATGCATCCGGGGCCTGCCAGGGAGTCCGCAGGAATCACGAGCCGCCAGTTCTCCCCGTAGTCGTCGCTCCTGAGAATCGGAGTTACCCGAGGATTCGGCATGACGGCAGCAAACAGCACGTTCGGTTCAGATATGCTGGGGTACAGATAGACCACATTGGTATCACCCAGACTCACAAACTCCCAGACTGGCTGCGCATTTAAACCCTGAATTGTCAATAGAATACACGCTATCCCCAAAAACACAAAGCGGACCCGGGACCACGACTTCGCTCGTGATCCAGGTCCGCTCTCTATTCGCCTTTCGCGTGTCATACTCCCCTCCCTGCCCGCTTGCCCAATGACGCTTGCGGGTCCAAGATACCAAGCCCCGCCCAACTTGTCAAATGAATGCAATTACGTCTGACTTCCCCCGAACGGGAATCCGCCTGACCCCCCCCCGCGCAATCTCCACGCCTTCATGCCTCCAGAATTTCGTATGTTCAGTAGTGCTGTGCAATTTAATCAGCGAATGTCTTGCTTTTTGGCCTTGTATTTCGTATATTGCTGGCTGGCTACGGCCCTCGCGAGAAGCGGCGATCACCTTGGAACCATATTCACCCGTCCACGGTAACAATGTTAGGTATGTGGTCACCAACTCAATATTCCTTCAAACCAATAAAATTCCTATCTTAACATAGTTCGTTTGGTCAAAAAGATACTTCGCTCGCGTTCACAATTCTGCTCTGATTTCAGGTTCCAAGTTTCAAATTTCACGTTTCTGCTCGGGGACGATCTGGTTTCGACGGGATGTATGGATGGCATTGGGTGCAGGCGGAGGTTGGGATTTCCTCCTAAATACAGTTCCACAATTCAAGTGCCAACAGCACTTACGCAATGGCTGCCTAACCTAAAAAGTTAGCCAACCTGTCGCCCGGTGTGCGCGCTGCCGCCCCGGTCCCGGCACCAACCCAGTAGCGCTGGTCCACGCAGAGTCGTGATGCGCGGGCAAGATTCACTGCGACTGGCCTGCGATCGGTTCGCCGACTGTCTAACCCGCAAGCAAGACCCAAACAGTCGGAAAAGCCTGTAGTACCCGGTGTGGTCCGCTTCTCGGACGCGGGTTCGATTCCCGCCGTCTCCACAAATTGCGCCCTTGTTAAGTATAGACTTATCAAGGGCGCAGGTGTTTGTTAGGGGCACAGTGATGCGGATGGCGACAGGACAGGAACAAAACACGCCGCACGATCGACGGACAGCTTCACTGCCTTCTTATTGTTATTATTATTATTGATTACGAAAAGAGACCCTCACTAACGCGGGGAATGTGATTATGTGCATCGATCTTTGTTAGATCGCGTTCGCGTCGTGTACATGGAGGCAGCCTGTGCATATATACGACTGTATTCGTCAGATTCATTTAAGGACATTTACCCTACGGAACTTAGTTTCGTCAATCGTGTTAAAGCAGTATGCTGTTTTTCCGGATCATATCCGTGCTTCTAATCCTGCTCGTTGCCGGGTTTGGAATCGCCGCCGAATTCCCACACCACGACGACCACGAAGAAGAAGCGCATGCTGAAATGGGCGTGACCGTAGATGGTCATGTCCACTTCCAGGTGACAGGTATTACGGCATACGTCGTTCACCTGGGCCCTGTGTTAGCCGCCGAATCAGGCCGTATTGATTTCTCCCATACCTTCCCCCTCCCTCCGCTCTTTCCTTTCGAACGACCTCCCAAACTGTTCCTTGCTTAAGGCGATCATAACCGCTTACCTCGTGGGCGGGCTATAATATCTACCTAAGAAAGGAGCGACATGCGCAAGCATATCCTATGTCGGCTACTCCTGTTTGGGGTGGCCGTTTCCATTTTGTCCGTTTCTCTTCCCTGTGCGAAGGCACAGGGAGTCGGTTTGGCCGATCTCGCCAACGCGATTGACTCGACTTCGGCCAGTGTACTTGCTGCTCAAGAAGACGTCGCCCGAGCGCGATCTGCTTTGGCTCAATCACATGCGTTTCCGAATCCGACACTATTTGGCTTAAGCGAAGAGCTGGGCAATGCCAACCAGTCGGTGACGGAGAATACTATTGGAGTTCGGCAAGATATCGGATTCCTGTGGTCGTACGCACCGCGCCGCTCGTCAGCTTCCGCAGCACTGGAAGCTGCAGAAGCGGCGCTCGCACTTGAGCGTTCGAAGACCTATTCTGACATAATCCTCAAGCTCTTGCGGTTTCAACAGATTGTTGAGAACCAGCAGTTGCTTGACACGATGCAGGGTCGGTTCCATCAGATCTTGCAGGCAAATGAAGCGCGTGTCATCGAAGGAGACATCTCCGGTTTCGATGCACAACGAGTCCGATTTGAGGCCTTGTCGGTCACCAATCGGCGGAGTGCGCTGGTTAGCGAACAACAACTTCTGCTGTCTGCATTGGGCCGTGCGACAGGGCTGTGCGAATACGAGCTGTCACAGATTGATCTGGACGGCCTTTCCGTGTTACCCTACTCGAACATTGAGGATGCCACCGAATACGCGCGGGAACATGCCCCGGAATTAGCTCTGCTGCATGCAAAGGAGAATGCCGCGAAACATTCTGTAACCGCCGCCAAGCGCAACCGCTGGCCGGCACTCGCGCTCGGTGCAGGAAGCAAATCAACCAATCGTGACGACGAGGGATTTCTCGTTGAAGCGGAACTTGAACTCCCGTTGTTTGGTCGCAGAAACGCCGATGTACAGCTTGCAACGGCGCAAGCATTTCAATCAAGCCGGCTTAGCAGAGTGCGATCCAGCAGCATTGACTCTGAGATATCCGGCGCCTTCAGTGTCTGGAAAGAACTCAGCACCCAGCCGCAAGTCGCACTAGAATTGGAGTCGCTGCTATCACACATGAAGACCGCGCATTCGTTGTACATGAGTGGAGAGATTGGCTACCTCGAGTTCCTCGATGCGTTTTCAGTTACGGAAGTGACTTTGAACGAGCGGTTTGAGATAGACTTTGCACGACTTCAGGCAGATCTGCGCCTGCGAGAGTTGACCGGCTACCCAACTTTGGAGACTAAGTAACATGAAGTATACAGGATTGATTGCCGTCGCGTTCGCCGCCATTCTGTTTGCCTTTGGCTGCGGCGGTGGCACTGCCGATCACGCTCAAAATGACGAGCACGCGCACGAAGGCGAGCAAGCACACGAAGGTGAACATGGTGACCACGGAGCAGACGAACATGGTCACGGCCCTGGCGAAGGTGGAGTGGTTGAGACGATTTGGCAAGACAATTTAGAAATGTTCGGCGAGTGGCCGCAATTCCTGGCCGGACAGTCTTCGCGGGCCGTGTTGCACTTCACGAGTCTCATCACCTTCGACCCGGCAACGGACGGGCCATTGACCATCACGTGGCAGCAAGGCGAGCGAGTGGTGAAGTCGCAAGTCGCCGACACCGTGACCCGCACCGGCATTTTCATTGTCGAGGTTCTTCCACCGGATCCGGGGACGTATCGCATGACGATGACCCTGGCATCGCCACAGATGAGTGGTACGATTACGCTTGATGGTGTTCACGTCTATCAAGGCAAAGCCCCAGAAATGCCTCATGCAGAAGGCGGCGAAGAGGAAATCTCGTTTTTGAAAGAGCAGCAATGGGTGCTTGGCACGAAGACAGGACTGGTCGAGCGCAGGGACATTCACGATAATGTTCGTGCACCCGGAGAGCTTAAAGCTGCCGGGAACCGGGCCTCTGAAGTCTATGCGCCGTTCGCAGGAGCGTTATTGCCCGACCACAAGTTTGGAGCGGTCAGGCACGGTCAGGTCGTGCGAAAGGGCCAGGCACTTGCCATGATATCACCTTCACCGAATGCCGAAAACAGTTGGTATGAGTTGTTGGGAGAGTATCGCCTGGCAAAGGCTGAAATGACTCGTGTAGAGAAGCTCTATGAGTCACAGGCAGTATCGCAGCGTCGGGTTGAGGAGGCACGACAAAGGTTGACGGTGAAAGAAGCTCAATTAATGGCGGCCTTGGGGGGAGCCGAACTGGACGATGTGGACAGCGAAACGCCACACTTCACGGTACGGGCGCCGCGTGACGGCGTCATTGCCCATCATGATGTTGCCTACGGAGCCTACGTTCAGCCGGGGCAGAGACTATTCAGCGTCATAAATCCGGAGATCGTTTGGCTCGAAATCCAGGCGGCCGCGGCAGACATCCACAACGCGAACGACATTAGCCGGGCGTTCTTTACCATCAGTGGCTCCGGGATTGTCTATTCGACGGATCAATTTGAAGGAAACGTCATTGCATCGGGATCAGTCTTAGACCCGATAACACGGCGGATTCCTGTGACATTTGAACTGAAGAATAGTGACGGCCTTCTGAAAGTCGGGGAGTTCGTGCAGGTGGACTTGCAGACTTCGGTGGCCCGCAGAGCACTGGCGGTGCAGAAGTCCGCGATTCTGGAAGACGGTGGGTCAACGGTTGCCTATGTTCAAGCCGGAGGAGAATCCTTCGTAAGACGCGTTGTGACGACGGGCGCAATCGACGGGCCATGGATCGAGGTCCTGGCAGGTTTGAAAGAAGGAGAGCGTGTCGCGACGGCCGGGGCGTACAAAATCAAACTTGCTTCTGGCAGTACCGGCGAAGTCGGTCACGGCCACGCACATTAAGGAGAAAGCATGTTTGATTTGATCGTTCGCCAATCGCTTGAGAAGCGGTTTCACGTGCTGCTGGCAGCGCTGGTCATCCTGATCGGCGGCACCTATGTTGCGCTGCAAATGCCCATCGACATCTTCCCGGAATTGACTGCGCCTACCGTCACGGTGATGGCAGACGTTCACGGACTTGCACCCGAAGAGATTGAAAGTCTGGTCGCATTTCCGATTGAATCCGCAATGAACGGTGCTACCAGCGTTCGCCGAGTCCGGTCGTCGATTACGACTGGAATGGTCATTGTATGGGTCGAGTTCACTTGGGGTACGGAGATATTGCAGGCGAGACAAGTGGTGACGGAGCGACTGCAGTCCGTGATGAGCAGCCTGCCGCCGGATATGGAGCCACCCATGCTTGCGCCGATTGCCTCGATCATGGGTGAAGTGATGCTGATCAGCGTTCGCAGCGACTCACTTCATCCGACGGACTTACGCTCATACTCGGATAACTTTCTACGGAAGCGCCTACTCGCAATTCCGGGAGTCGCGCAAGTCACGCCGATCGGGATGCAGATCAAGCAGTATCAGGTTGTCGTCAAGCCTGAGAAACTACTTGCCTTCGACGTCTCATTGGAAGCAGTGCTGGAAGCCGCACGCCTGTCCAGCGAGAATACGACCGGCGGTTACCTTCTGCAGGGAGGACAGGAGCACCTGATTCGCGGTGTTGGTCGCGTGGAATCCACGGATGATATCGGCAGAACGGTTATCACCATGCGCAATGGTGTCCCGATTCTCATCGAGCAGGTGGCGGATGTGCGGATTGGCGGAGGGGTTCCACTGGGAACGGCTTCCGTGGAAGGCAAGGACGCCGTTGTGCTCTCGGTGCAGAAGCAGCCCGGCGCGAACACGTTGGAACTGACCAAACGAATCGAAACTGCCGTAGCGGATCTTCAGCGGCTGGCTCCGGCGGACGTTGAGGTTCGTGCGGACGTATTCCGGCAGGCGAATTTCATCGAAGTTGCCGTCCGAAATGTGCTCAACTCACTCAGAGACGGAGCGATCCTGGTCACGATCATTCTGTTGCTCTTTCTGGGCAATCTGCGAACGACGTTCATTAGTCTGTTGGCGATACCCTTGTCACTGGTTGTCGCGGTAATCGTCTTGAGCCTGATGGGAAGCACGATCAACACGATGACACTGGGGGGACTGGCGATCGCGATTGGACTGCTCGTGGACGACGCGATCATTTACGTCGAGAACGTGTATCGCCGATTGCGCTTGAACGCATTGAAACCCACGGCCGAGCAGCGTTCCGTGCTGGTCGTGATCCTGCGGGCAGCCATTGAAGTGAGGAAGCCGATTGTCGTGGCTACCCTCATTATCATTGCTGTCTTTGCACCGCTCTTCTTCCTGTCCGGAGTGGAGGGGCGGCTGCTCAGGCCGTTGGGACTCTCGTTTGTCATATCGATTCTCGGCTCTCTATTGGTCGCTGTCACCGTGGTGCCCGCTCTGTCGTATTACATGCTGGGGCGGCTCAAGCAAAGTCAGATTGAACATGAGGCGTGGCTCGTTCGACGATTAAAGGTAGCCTATCGCCCAACGCTGGACTTTGCGCTTAAGCATGCCACGACCGTGATCGTGGTGTCGGTGATGCTCTTTATCGCCTCTGTCGTGTTGTATAGCCGACTTGGACAGGCCTTTCTACCGGAATTCAATGAGGGATCGCTCACTGTTATTGCCGTCTCACCTCCGGGAACAGCCTTGCAGGAATCGCACGAAATCGGTCGCATGATTGAGCAGATCGTGTTGTCGGAACCCGGAGTGGCAAGCGTCGCCCGTCGCACCGGCCGTGGCGAAATGGATGAGCACGCGATGGGCTCGAATGCCACCGAGATGGAAGCCCGGTTGGATGAAGGGGTGGACAAGGAACATCTGCTTGAATCACTGCGTGGACGTCTCGCGCTGGTCCCGGGGACGTTCATCAGCATCGGACAGCCAATCTCGCATCGAATCGACCATATGTTAAGCGGCACTCAAGCGGCGATCGCCGTGAAGTTATACGGCGATAACTTGACTGAATTGCGAAGCACGGCGGAGAAGATCAAACAGGAGATGAGCCAGGTTGAGGGCATTGTGGACCTCGCGGTCGAACCGCAGATCGAGGTTCCGCAGTTACGCATTGACATGAACAGAGAGGCGATGAGTCAATATGGCGTGAAGCCTGTCGAACTCGCGGAAACCATCGAGACCGCCTTCAACGGACAAGTCGTGGGCCGCGTCATGGAAGGGCAATATGCTTACGACTTGATTGTCCGCTATGATGAAAGCGCCAAGGCCGATACGGCCGCTATCATCCGAACTCCGTTCCACACAGCGACAGGTCATTTTGTGATGTTGCGGGATTTGGCAACGATCTACGGTTCAACCGGGCCGAACATGATCTCGCGTGAAAACGTCAGCCGCAAGATCGTTATTCAAGCCAATGTGGCCGGGCGCGATTTGGGCAGCGTCGTGGGTGATGTACAGACGCGCGTGGCGGAAAATGTCCCGCTCCCGGACGGTTACTTCGTTTCATACGCCGGTCAGTTTGAAAGCGCCGAGAGTGCGAGCAGGGTGATCGGCATGCTGACTGTGCTCGCCATTCTGGTGATACTGATCCTGTTGTTCACGGAATTCGGCAACCTGCGCGACGCGCTCCTGGTCATGGTGAACTTACCGCTTGCCTTGATTGGCGGTGTGCTGGCAATCGGGATGACTGACGGGATTGTGTCGATCGCAAGTTTGGTTGGTTTTGTCACCTTGTTCGGCATCGCGGCACGCAACGGCATTTTGATGATTTCACACTATCATCATCTGATGCAGGAGGAAGGTGTTGCCTTCCGCGAGGCCATCGTGCAAGGGAGTATCGAGCGGATGAGTCCGATTCTGATGACAGCCTTGTGCGCTGGATTGGCATTGATACCGCTCGCATTGGGTGGAGGACTACCGGGCAAAGAGATAGAGACCCCGATGGCGATCGTGATTCTCGGTGGACTGATTTCATCGACCGCATTGAACATGGTAGTGGTTCCGGCGCTCTATCTGCGCTTCGGCCGCGACAAACGTTTGGCCGCGGTGGAATAGACTGTCGGAGGAATGCAGGAGTCGGCAATTCCGCCGACTCTCACGTTTCCGATGGCAAGTACTCAGACTTGACTCCTGAAACATTCGTGAGTTGTCAACGAGCAGGCCAGATGGAACCGGCGCCTACCCGGGCTTGGCGGCGGCTGTACTCTGGGGAGAATCCACCCCCCTTGCAGAGTCCCTGCTCAACGGGGTGGATCCCGCACTCCTCGCGGTTTGCTTAACTCAGGTGCCGGAGTAGGACTTGGCTGGTAGCTGCCTATTCGAAACATGCGCTGATGCCCTGGAATTACGACCGAAGGCTCGCTGACTCGGTACGACCGACCGTGGTTGACCCGCGCAGTCGCCGTGGGCGGAGTTGTGGGTCCCCTGTTGCGCATGATTGCGCTTGCCGAGAGAATTGCGGCCGTGCGTGCTTGCTCCGCGGCACGTCGGAACCGCCCGAGCCGGTGCGTATTTTTCTATAGCTCCGTTTGCCGGAGCGATGAGTTCTCTCGCCAGACTTCACTCTCCGTTGACGACGGCGTATGCCGCACCGGCAGTCCTCATGGCTGTTGGAGTGTGGTTGTATCTCCCGGAGCGCCACGAGCACACGCATGACAAGCATTACGCGATCACAAGCACATCCACGACGGGCATCATCCCCATGCGCATGAGCCGGACATCGATCCGTCCAATCTGCACGCGGATTGGGAGAGTCGATAGATTTGCGTCAACATGTGACACCGGTCCTGTGGGTGACGGATCGAATGCCGGCGCTGAAGCTGTTGAACAGGTTTAAGAAGGAGAAGATCCACTTCGCGATCGTCGTTGATGAGCATGGTTCGACGGACGGGCTGGTGACCTTGACCGACATTGTTGAAGCGATTGCAGGGGAGCTGCCGGAGCAAGGCGAAGACGAGAAGGCGGCAATTGTTCAGCGCGACGATGGGTCGTGGCCGGTGGACGGGGATGTTGCGACCGATCAGATCACCGAGATCACCGGAGTCTTCACGGGAGATGATATGCAGACCCTGGAGGGATTTGTACTGGGCCATTTTGGAAGAATACCCGAGATTCGCGCACACTTCCAGTTCGGTAACGGTCGATTCGAAGTCGTGGACATGGACGGCAACCGCATCGACCGAGTTCTCATCCAGCGTGTGCCGGACCGCACGGAGTAGGAATAGCCAGAGCCGTGTTGTGACGGGATGAACACGCTGATTCCGGGCTCGGCATCCCCGGTTCCCTGACCTGCCGCGGATTGGCGTTCTATGCCGTGTGATCGTACCCGCGCAGAGCCGTCACAAGCCAGCTTACTTATTGTGCTTACTTTGTTTAGAAGGCGTGCCGAGCTCCGCAGTTTCGTTTTCGATTCCCGCCCTCCCCACCGACAGGCCCTTGTTAACTTCATTGTTAACAGGGGCCTTGTGAATTTGTTTGGATCCGACGTTGCCGCAAGTAACATCTTGCTCGCGGAAATTGATTCCTTGATAAATTCTACTATTTTGTCATTACGTATCTTAGGCTGAAAGTTCACTGTTGTCGCTATCTTTAGACCGTCGGACCAACCTCTGATGCAGGATCAGGTATCACCCGTTACTTGTACACGGGCTATCACCATGAAAGGGCTTGGAAGAAGACTCTCAAGGTGATGAGACTCCGGAGAATGCCGTGCGTCGTCGCGTTATCGGATTTGCACTGGTCTTAGCGATTGTCCTCGCTGCGGTCTTGGCCCTGCTCCTGGCCAGGCACGAAAAGCAAGGCAGTACCGCTGGCGTTGTCGAGTTCGACGCGCCGCAGGTGTACGTTCAGCAAGGGCACCATGCAACTGTGATATCCATCGCGTGGTCGCCGGATGGACGCTACGCGATATCTGGGGGGCGGGACGGCCTTGTCAAGATCTGGAAAGTCGCGACCGGACGTGAGGTGTACAGTCTTCGCGCGCATGCGACGGGCTGGGTTACCGCTGTAGCGTATGTCGCTCACGGCAAGCAGTTTCTGACAGCAGGTACAGACAGCACAGTGCGGATCTGGGATGCGAGCACTTTGACGGAGAGCCGGCGCTTCAACACAGCAGCTCCGGTCAACTCCGTCTCTTTGTCCGCCAATGGTGACCGGATTCTCTGCACGACCAGTGACTCCGTTGCGTATATTTGGAATACCAACTCAGGGCCTGAGTTGCAGCGCGTGACTACCGGCTTCGGGGGGGCCATCTGCTCAGCATTCTCCGGCGACGGACGTTACGCGATCACGGGGGGATCGCAGGATACGACGTTACTGACCAAGTGGGAGGTCAATGCAGGCCGTGCTGTCCAGAAATTTCGCCTGGCGCCAGGAGCTCTCCTGTGTGTCGCATTCGACGAGAGTGGAGCGAAAATATTCTCCGGCAACGGCAACCTCAAGGCGTTCGTGAAGTCTCGTGCGGGTGTCGGACTTCCGGGGCCACGTGCGGATTATGCGGAAGCCGGAAAGCTGGAAATATGGGATGTACAATCGGGGGGCAGGACACAATACATCGTCGCGCATGACTACGGTGTATCCGCAATCCAGATTCTGCCGGACGGGCGGCGCGTGCTCTCATGCGGACTGGACGGGACGATGAAGTTGTGGGGAATCGAGGATGGGCAGCTGCTCACGCAGTATCCCGTGCAAGACTATCCCGTCACCGCTGCTTCTCTGTCGCCAGATGGATATTACATTCTGACGGGAGGGTCTGATGGCGCTATCCACCTCTGGGACATCGAGCGGGGGAGTCTTGTGCGCGACTTCGCCAGGCTCGCGGGAGCCGTTTCCGAGGTTGCCTTTTCGCCGGACGGCACCCGGATTCGAACCGCGTTGTGGGACCGGCTAATGTCTTGGGACGCACGAACGGGCAGACGAGTTGAAGTGGTATTTCCGAGCGAGCAGGGTGAAGGGTGGAACTGGACCAGAGACTGCCGACATGCCTTGGCGCGAATTGCCGGGGATGACGCCGGCTCTGCCTACATCAAGTTCTGGAGCGTGGAACGCGGTCCGCTGGGGATCACATCGCAACCTGTGTTGGGCGACGTGAAAGCCTGGGCTGTCGATAGCAACGGTCACTTCGCGCTGACAGAAACGGTTGACAGCGTTTACACTCGGTGGGACATCGCTACCGGCCAGAAAGCCGGGAGCTTTACCGGCGATTGCCCGCCACTTTGCGTGAAGTCTCAGCTATGTAGGACGGTGTCACTCTCTGCCAACGGCCAACGAGCCATGGCGAAGCGGTGTGTTCCAGAGGTGGACTACTTCGACTTCACGACGAACCGTCACATGATTCTGCGCGATACCGCCATGGATGTTCGATTTGATCCAGACGGCTGGGGCGGCGGTTGCACGACGGAAGCACTACTCTCGTCATCGGGTGATCGCGCGGTGATTTCGAGATTCGACGGTACCGTTGAATTCTGGGACGTGTTGACCGGCAGGATCACCCGGTCATTGAAGTTGGATGACGCCGCGGTGCGACTTGTGCAGTCCTCGGACGAGCGCTGGTTTGCGGGTCAGGCGTATCACTTGGCGGCGATCGACTGGTGGACGGGGACCGAGTATCTTAGGACACGAATATGGGACTGTTCTTCGGTCGGGATGTGGGATGCTCAAACGGGAAGGAAGGTTCGTGAGTTCTTCGACCAAACCGGGTACATCGTATGCAATGGTCTGTCTGCGGATGACCACCGGCTTGTCACCAGTAGTTATGGGGGTATCACACGGGTGTGGAGTGTTGTGACCGGCAAAGAGATCGTGCAATTGGTCAGCTTCCTGAACGGCGAGTGGATTGCGGTAACTCCAGAAGGCTACTACACCGCATCACTGAATGGAGACGCATCTCTTAACGTGCGCGCCGGCAGCATGGTCACGGGGATTGAGCCGTACCGTTCGACATTCTACCAGCCGGCCGTGGTTGAAGCGGCGTTGCGACTGGGGGATAGCGAAGCGGCCATCCGTGAAGTTCTGGGCTGCAAGGAAACGTGTACGACGATTGCTGACTTGCCGACTCTGGAGCCGCCAATTGTCGAGATCAAGTATCCAAGAAACGGTGACACACTGCGAACGACTGACGCGACGCTGGTGTTTCGAGTCGAGGACCGGCACTCGTCGATCAAGTCAGTCAGGGTGTTTGTGAATGGTCGGCCCTTGACCAGGCGCACGACCGCCGCCACGAGCGACGCGACTTCGCGTCGCTTCATCGACATTGCCCAAGGAAACGCTTCACGCGACCTCAAGGTCCCGGTACAGCTGGACGAAGGAGACAATCAGATTTCGATCATCGTTCTGGGCAGGTCGGAAGCCGTGGTGAACCTTCAGGTGCGGGTTCAGAGTACCGAGACCGGATCTGAACCCTGGGACATTGACACGATCTGGATACTCGCGGTCGGCGTGAATCGGTATGATGACAGGCGAGTGCGCCGACTAAGCTACTGCCAGAATGATGCGCAGGGGGTCATTCAGGCGTTTGAGTCTCAGGCCGGCAAGACGTGCCGGAAGGTAATGAGTGTGTGCCTCACGGACGATAGCCCTGAGAAACCGACGTACGCCGCCATTGTCTCAAACATCGGCTTCTTGCAGCGGGCAGGCGAACGGGATCTGGCCGTATTGTTCATGGCAGGACATGGTGAAAACGACAGCACAGGGGATTTCTACTTCCTGCCTTCCGATGCCGAGATTGCGGGACCCCACGACTTCAACAAGTCCAAAGCGATTTCAAGCGCCTCCCTGCTGGAGGCGGTCAACGTATCGGCCCGACGGCTTGTGTTTCTCGATGCCTGCCATTCAGGAGACGTCGGTGTTGACGTTGTGAGACTTGCGCGCGGGCTGAAAGACAACCGTGTATTGGTTATGACTTCCAGTGAGGGCAGCCGACCCTCAATTGAATCCGATAGCTTGCAGCACGGAGTGTTCACGTATGCATTGATTGAAGGATTGGAAGGCGAGGGAAATCCGTCCGGCGTGGAGCACAAGGTTACTGCGCTGCAACTAATCACCTATGTGAGCAGTCGCGTCATTCAACTGACGGGGCAGAAGCAGAATCCGGTGTTCTGGGCACCCGCGGGCCTGGAGAACTTGGTGGTGGCTGCCCCCCTCCTGCGATCGGCGTTCCCTTAGGCACCTGGAATGGCATGATCCATGATCACCCTTTAGAACGACCGATGTCTGAGGAAGCCCGCCAGATGAATCAGCTTTTGAGCCAGGCCAAACGGGGAAATCGTGCGGCCTTGGACAAACTGTGTCGGGCGCTTGCGGAAAGATTGCGAGTGGCCTTACAATCCAGATTATGGGGATGGTCGCGGCAGGATCAGGAGGATATTCTACAAAATACGCTCTTAGTGTTTGCCGACAAGTATAGCCACATCGAAGATAACCCGCACATCTTCGCCTTGCAGGTCATGCATAACAAGATCGGTGACGCACTGCGGCATATGAAGTCCAGTGCGTCAATCAGGGGCAATCGGGCGGATTTCGCGGACTCCGATGTGGACGAGACGTCAGAAGCGGTGCCGATCGGCGAAACTGATCCAGAGAGCAACTATGGAGCGCGGATCGATGGAACCGCCCTGCTGCAGCGCATTCACGCCGAATTGGTCCGGCTTCCGCGTTTCTGCAGGATGTTCATCGTCGCTATGCTGGAAGGCAAGGCAGTGCTTGATGTGTGGGACGTTGCCCACACTGCGGAGCCTTACTTAACACGGAGAGCATTTGACAAGCGGATATTCATGTGTCGCAAACGGCTTCGAGAAGCGATTGGATTGAATCCGTGAACGCTGCTTCCTGTACGGACACGGCGATCGGCTGCCACATCTGGCGCTATGAATTGGGTGACCTGAAGCCGGACGAGCGCGAGCGCTTCGAGGTTCATCTGATGGAATGCGAGGTGTGCCGACATGAGGTCTTCACGATGCTGCCGGCCATGGGTGCGCTCCGTCAGCGTCGCGTCGAGTTACTCGCAAGGCTACAGGACGAAGGCGTTACCTATGAGGCGATCTGCAGTGAGATACGCGCTATCGCGGTCAGCGACTCGAATCGAAAGTCTCCCTATTCCGCGTGGTGGTCTCGACAGGTCCAGTGGCTTTCGCAGTGGCGCAGGTCCTGGGTGCTGGCACCCGCCATTGGCGCGGCAGCGATTGTGGCTATCCTGGTACTCATGTGGAGTTATCCGCGCAAAGCATACCTGGGTTTGCTGGAGTTCGAGCCCTTGCTCTATGAGAGACACGGTGTTCGAGAAATGGAGGCTCCGAAGCCGGGCGATTTCTTCAGTGAAGGCATGGATGCTTACTGCACCGGTGATTATGAAAGGGCAGCGACGTTACTCTCCCAAGCGGTCACTCATGATTCCGAGAACGATTCAGCCTGGCTCTACCTGGGCGTCTCCTACTATCTCCAAGAAGACGCGGGTCCGGCCCTCAAAGCCCTGAGGCAAGCGACTTCAAGCACGAGTCCCGGAGTCCGTAACGCCGGTCAGTGGTACCTCGCGCAGGCGTTTCTCCTCAACAATCAGGCGGACTCCGCACTGGAGGTACTTGAGCAAGTGGATCGAGAATCTCGCTGGTCTCCAAGAGCCGATCTGCTCGCCACGAAACTTTGGAAACTGAAAGGGACGCGATAGACCCGCAATAACATCCGGGGGGGAGGTCCGATCTCCGCCGCGCGCTTTGGACAGGCAGATTCTCCGCACCGACGGCGGAAGAGTCTGCCTTTCTTGTGCGTGGAGTTGCCGATTGACCGTGACTCTAAGTCCGCATTCGTCCGTGGTTTGGACTCGCGGAAAGACGCGGTGCGATCCTCCAATCTACTGAGTAGAAGCCCCCCGAAGGCGAGTCCAGGCAGTCCTGCCAATTTCCTCTGCGGGCAACATAAGGTGAATCAAGGAGGCGACGCATGAAGAGCTTCGTTGCAATCGTCATTGCGGTGCTGATCAACCAAGAGGCGTTCGCGCAAGGCTGGGAGCGGCAGATTCCGCCGACAGAGCTGCCGCTCAACGCGGTCGCTTTTGTGGACACCAGCAATGGCTGGGCCGTCGGAGGTCAAGCGTGGTCTGTTGACTACTGGTACCCTGATTCCAGTCGAAGCATCATTCTGCATACGACCAATGGCGGCGAAACGTGGACGATCCAGAGCAGTGACACAGGGTACTTCCTGACTGAAGTGGAATTCGTAGATGTTGATCACGGTTGGGCGGTGGGCAGCGTGATAGGGTCAGATTCTATTTCCGTCTTTCGGCGTTCCGTTATTATGAGGACCACCAATGGCGGCGCGATTTGGACCACGCAGGTGAGCGATTCAAGTCGCTGTTTGAGCAGCGTGGACTTTGTTGACTTGAACCACGGTTGGGCTGTGGGCAGCGTGGATTGTTGGACGCCGCCTTCGGACATATTGCACACTACCGACGGGGGTCTCACATGGGTGACACAGGCGAGCGTGAGTCACTTGATGCATGGCGTGCATTTCCTGGATGTGAACCATGGCTGGACCGTGGGCGGATTCTGCGACACCGGATCGCTCGATGATGGAGAAGTCGTCTATTGCACGACGGATGGGGGAGCCACGTGGACTCCGCAAGTGGCTTATTGCTCATATCCCTTCCGAAGAGTAGAGTTCATTGATGCGAACCACGGTTGGATTGTTGGGGGATGCATGCCTGAGGGCTACGACATGGGCGGCTTCTGGCGCACGACAGATGGTGGCGCTACGTGGAGCACTCATGGAATTCCCGGAGTGAGGCAATCTCAGACCGTTTTTGATTTCATTGACGCGAATTGGGGCTGGGCCGCGGGTAACGGAGCATTGAGCGCTTGGGCTCCGCCATTCTATGTCATCCAACACACCACGGATGGGGGCGTGTCTTGGTGGACACAGGAAACCGGTGCTCCATTGACTCGCGTTCAAGACATTGACTTTGCGGACGCGAACCATGGCTGGATTGTGGGATCCGCCGGGCGTTACGATTCGAATGGCGTGCTTGATTCGACCTGGAGTCTAATCTTGCATACGTCCAACGGCGGACGGTCAGGAGGAACCGCACCCGACACGGTGTGGACGCGTACGCTTGGGGGCGCCGGTAATGATTACGGCTATTCTATTCAGGAGACCGCCGACGGAGGCTACATCGTGGCAGGACTAACCGAGTCTCTCGGTGCCGGCTCGGGTGATTTCTATCTGGTGAAAACGAACGGGCTCGGAGACATGCTGTGGGCGCGCGCATATGGAGGAAGCGGCTGGGATGAGGCCCGGTCCGTGCAACCGACCACGGACGGCGGCTACATCGTGGCCGGAACTACGACTTCCTTTGGCGCGGGCAGCAGGGACTTCTACCTCGTGAAGACGGATAGCCAGGGGGACACGATCTGGACACGTACGTTCGGCGGAGCGAACGATGAGTGGGCATTTTCGGTTCAACAGGTCGCCGACGGAGATTATATCGTGGCGGGGATCACGAGTTCCTTCGGGGCGGGTCAGCGTGACATCTACCTGGTGAAAGCAGATGAAAGGGGCGATACCCTCTGGACAAGAACCATTGGAGGCGAAGGTAACGACGAGGGCTGGGGAATCCAACAGTTGTCAGACGGCGGATATGTGATTGCAGGGACGACGCGATCATACGGCGCCGGAAACTGGGATTACTATCTGGTCAGGACTGACGCCGACGGCTTTGTTGTCTGGTCGCAAACATACGGAGGTGAGGCGGGCGACGGGGGTCGTTCCGTCCAGCAGACTTCAGACGGAGGATTCATCTTCGGGGGATGGTCCTGTTCATTCAGTGGGTATTATGACGCCTATCTTGTCAGGACCGATGTCCACGGATACGCGGAGTGGAACCGGGCGGATGGAGGCTCCGATTGGGATGAATGCCAGTCGGTTGTCCAGACGGCGGACCGGGGATTTCTCAGTTTGGGTTTCACGCGGTCATTCGGTGCGGGTGACTGGGATGTCTATCTGGTGAGAACTGACTCTCTTGGCAATTCAGTGTGGAGCACGGGCTGGGGAGGATCCGCAGCCGATCGAGGTTGGAGTCTCGCACGATGCTCGGACGGCGGACATGTCATTGCCGGTGAAACAAGCTCCTTCGGGGCCGGTGGCAGCGATGTCTATCTCATCAGGCTGGCGGATGAGCAAGTCGAAGCTGTTCACGAAGAGCACGAACCGCTACCGACTGAATTGATGCTTCGCCAGAACTACCCGAACCCCTTCAACTCAACCACGAACATTGCCTACGATCTGCCGAAGGCTGGACGAATCTCGCTTCGCGTGTTTGATTTGCTGGGCAGAGAGGTCGCCGTGCTCAAGGATGGCATTGTCGAAGCCGGCGGGCATCGAACAGTGTTCGACGGCAGCGGTTTGGCTTCAGGGATCTACTTCGCGCGGCTGGAGGCGGGGGAGTTCTCGCAGACGCGGAAGCTGATGCTGCTAAAGTGATAGACACAATCCGTGGAGCATGAGATGAAGCGATTCACGATTTCTATGGTCGCCGGAATACTGATCGGCCAGGCAGCGATCGCGCAGGACAGTCTGAACGTGCGGCGGGTGGGCTTGTTCAGTTTCTGGGAATACGCGTACGATGTAGAGGTGGTCGGCGACTACGCGTATTGCGCGACCGGAATCACCGGACTACACATCGTCAATGTCTCGAACTCGTCGCGACCGATAGACGTCGGGTTTGTCAACACCCCCGAACCAGCACTCCGTGTGGACGTTGCCGGCGAGTTCGCCTATGTCGCGAACGGACTCAGTGGCTTACGCGTGGTGAATATCTCCAATTCGGCATCCCCGGAAGCGGTCGGCGCCTACGACACGCCGGGTTTCGTTCATGACGTAGCCGTATCCGGTAATCTCGCCTACGTCGCGGATGATACGAACGGCCTCAGAGTAGTGGACATCTCGACGCCATCCATTCCGGCCGAGATCGGGTTCTATGCCACGGATGGAGAAGCGCGGGCGGTGACCGTGTCGGGGAGCTATGCCTATTTGACGGACTACCACTATGATGAGGAATACGGAGTGCTTCGCATTCTGGACATCTCAAATCCCGCGGCGCCAGTCTCGATCGTTGCCTTGAACACCCCGAACATGGTTCTGTCGGTGGCGGTGGCCGGCCAGTTTGCCTACGTCACGGATGGCATCGGGATGCGCGTCATCGACGTGACAGATCCGGCAGTGCCCGTGCCCATGGGGTTTTACAACTCGCCGGGACAGGCGCGGGGTGTGGCCATCGCAGGGAGCAATGCGTACTTGGCGGACGGTATCACCGGATTGCGCGTCATCGATGTTTCGAACCCAGCGACGCTTATTGCGGTTGGGTTCTATGACACGCCCGGAAACGCCTATGGCGTGGCGGTGGTTGGCGATGTCGTCTATGTCGCCGATTTCAATGCTGGCCTGCGCGTAGTAGATGTGGCCGTCGGCAGCGCTCCCATCGAGTTGGGATTTCTCGATTCACAGGGATCGGCGATGGCCGTGGCTGTCGTCGGGAATTATGCCTATGTCGCGGCGGACGCCGCCGGGTTGCGCGTCATCGATGTCTCGACACCCGCGGCTCCGATGGAGGTGGGTTTCTGCGATACACCGGGTCATGCGCGCGGGGTCGCGGTGGCCGGTAACTATGCATACGTCGCGGATTACGAAGGCGGCCTCCGCGTGATCGACGTCTCAGATCCGCTCTGGCCCGCGGAGGTCGGGGCGATTGGGATGGCGGAATACGCAGCTATCCGGGGCGTGGCGGTCGCGGGTATTTATGCCTACGTGGCAGACGCAGGCGGAGTATTCTGGGTTCTTGATATTACGGATCCTGCCGCCCCGCTCGACGTAGCGGGGCTCTCAACTACGGGCGCAATGGGCGTGGCCGTGGTGGGGAATCTGGCCTATCTGGCGGACGGGGGCGGGGGGCTACGGGTGATTGATATTTCCGAACCTACGGCGCCGTGGCAAATCGGAATCTATGATCATGTTTCGGATGTGTATTCCGCGGTGGCCGTGGTCGGAGATTATGCGTATGTTGCCGCCGGATATTCCGGACTGCTGGTCATTGACGTAGGCAATCCGGCGACACCCGCGTTGGCGGGATACTATGATACCCCGGGCGTGGCTTCGGGGGTCGTCGTCGTGGAGAATTACGCCTACGTCGCCGATTACGCGAGCGGTCTGCGCGTGATTGACATCACAAGCCCGACTTCGCTCGTGCCGGTGGGGTACTACGACACGCCGGGTTTGGCCTGGAGCGCTTCCGTGGTTGGTGATCTTGCATATGTAGCAGACAACCACTTTTTCGGGATCTATGACATCTCATACTTTGCGCCCCATCCACCCAGCGTACCCGCAGCCCCGGAGAGTCTGGTCGTGCGGTATGATCCTGATTTCGAGCTGTTGTGGCTGAGCTGGGCGCCGGTCCGGTTCGACACCCTGGGCGCGGAAATCGATGTTGACCACTATGTGGTGATGAAGGGTGACGGGACTCGGATGGATTCAGTCGGAGTTCCTGCTCCTCATGACACAACATACTTCGTTGACACGCCGGCGATGAACCGGCACGGCGTCTATCAAGTGAAAGCAGTTGCGCGTTAGTGCCGCTCGGCTCGCGGAAGCCGTTCGCAAGACGACACATCGTGGGAGATCGTTCGTGGACATCAGCAGAATTAGCGTTGAAAGGAGGCCGAACGTGGCGATCCTGTTAGTGGTAATCCTCGGCTGCCTGCTCCCGCAAGTGTGTGGGCAAGCTGCGGATTTCAGCAATCGAGTATTCTGTAAGGGTTCGGAGGTCTTCCGTTCACCTCCCGGAGATCCCTTTCTCACGGGCGACTGCACTGACTACATTGACCTCTCGGGCCAGTCACTGCCCATCAACGTGAACGGCACCACTGTCGGAGCCACGAATGACTACGGCCCATATCCGGCATGGCCTCCGTGCTGGCGGGGCGGCTGGGATTCGGGCGCGTGTTCAGGACGAGGTATTACTTACAAGTGGACCGTGCCGGCGGATGCCCGCTACACCATTTCCCTCTGCGGAAGTTCATACGACACTGGCTTGCTGCTATTCAATTTCACTTGCCCCGCAGAACCGTCGTATCCGGAAGATTTCATCTGCGGAAGTGATGATGTGTGCGGAGTTCAGTCCGAGTTGTATTGTTTTGCGCTGTCGGCGGGACAAGAGCTATTGATCGTGGTGGACGGGTACGGCAACAGCGCCGGAGCCTATCAGTTGCGCATTACTGAGTACCAGCCAGCCGCCGAGTTGGATTCCTTCATCGATTCGACCATGCAGGCGCGTCATATTCCGGGATTGTCGGCGTGTGCCGTTCGTGACGGGGAGATCGTTTGGACGGGCAACTACGGAAACGCGAATATCGCGCAGGACATCGCGCCGACGGATTCCACGCTTTACCATTTGGCGTCGATCTCCAAAACCGTTGTCGCGACCGCGCTGATGCAACTTTGGGAGGATAGTCTGTTCGGGTTGGATGATGACATCAACCTGTATCTGCCCTGGGAAGTGCACCATCCCTTCTACCCCGACTCCGCGATTACGGTTCGAATGCTGATGACGCACACGTCAGGCATTGCGGACAACGGGGACGAGCTGGATCAGCTTTATACTTGGGGCGGCGATTCACCGATTCCACTGGGAGAATTCCTGATGAATTATCTGACGCCCGGGGGCACTTACTATCACGCGGGAGCGAACTTCAGCAACGCAGTGCCCGGTACCGTTTGGAACTACTGCAACGTTGGGGCCACGCTGGCAGCTTATCTGGTGGAGCGAATGAATCCTGATTCGCTGGCATTCGAGGAGTACTGCCAGGAGCACATTTTGCATCCGCTGGGAATGAATAACTCCTCGTTCTTCCAAGCGAATCTGGACATGAGTCAGGCCGCCGTGCCCTATGCGTGGAATGGAAGCCGCTACGTTTCCTATCAGCATCCGGGCTATCCTGACTTTCCCGCCGGTCAGTTGCGTACGAGCGTGAATCAACTCGCCCGCCACCTGATCGCCTTCATGCAGCATGGTCAGATTGACGGAGCTCGAATCCTGGACAGCACGACGGTTGAGATGATGTCAAGCGCTCAGCTTCCAAGTCCGGTGTGGGGCGGCTACGTCTGGGGTCTGTTCTGGATTTCACGGACTTGGTGGGGGCGAGTCGTATGGGGACATCACGGATTGGAGCATGGGGCCGCGACGGATATGTGGTATTGCCCCGCAGAAAATACGGGCGTTATCGTGTTGACCAACGGTGAAGATTACTGGGGCCCGCGGTACATCTACAACGAGATCTTCGAATACGTGGAGCATCATCTCGCGGCGCCGGAGCCGCCGGACGCGCGTGCAGCACCGCGTGAAATTTCCGTAGTCCAGAACTATCCAAACCCGTTTAATGCGTCAACCACGATTGCCTACAATCTGCAGATGACCGGGTACGTTTCGCTGCGCGTGTTTGATCTGTTGGGGAGGGAAGTTGCGGTACTCGAGGATGGAGTTGTGCAGGCAGGAATGCGCCGCGTGACGTTTGATGGGAGCGATCTGGCCTCGGGGATCTATATCGCGCGGCTCGATGCTGGCGCCAATTCGCAGGCGACGAAGCTCATGCTATTGAAATAGGTTGCTTCGACGGGAGTCCGGCAACCTCCAGAACGAGCTGACGCTCATCAACGTTGTGAAACACCCTCCCTGAAGACCGCCGGACTGCTCTTATCCTGTTTTCAGTTGATGCTGGTTGCTGGACAGCGGATCTCGCTGTCATCCGAGTAGAAGCCCCCCCGCAGGGGCTTTTCTCACGGTTATTCAGCAGAGGTCATCTCCGGCGATGTGTGACAACACTCGTATAGTGACTTGACGAATTACCTTATCTTGGTGCGGTGTCGGTAACCGGTTGGGAAGTCATTGTTATGCTATTGTTTATTAAACTCTTATAAATACGGGAGTGATCGCGAATCGGGGCAACTTGCGACTCCATTGCGTGCCGGAGGCCTGCAACCTCGATCATGGGCTGCACCGACGAGCGCGGTACTTGCCCAATGGAACTAAATACTGTATATTGTGGTTGCATATTGAGTAATATTGGCAATGCGAAACCTGATGCTGACCCGATTCATTCCGTTCATCGTTGTGACCCTTGTTTGTCTGCTGATCGCCGTCGGCCCGGTGATCGGTTCGATGGGTCACGCGTGTGACGAAGGGCATGAAACATCCTCATCCACCGCGGAAGGTGACCACGATGATTCGCAATGCGGGTGTCCTTGCCACATCGTGGTCTGCGCGGTCCTATTCGACGTCCACGGTGCTCCGGCGCTGCCGACGGCTCCAGCTCTGTATGTCCACATTAGCTCCACCTTTCACACCTACCTCCCCTCGATAGAACGACCGCCTCGACTGCACTCCTAATTCATTCATAGGTCAACTCCGTGCCTTCACAAGGTACGGCTACACTCGTGTTGAACTTGGAGTACAGGAATGCCATCTCAACTTAATTGGTTGACGCTCCTGCTGGGAGCGTTTTTTGTATCCAGCCCCGTTTCCCCTTCCCTCGCTCAGCCTGACTCGCACTCACTGCAGCAGGTCATAGCGTCTCTGGACTCGACGTCGCCCGTACTGGCGGCAGCCCGAGTCGATCTCGCCAGGGCGCGCGCCGCCCATACGAGTAGCCGAGCCTTTCCCAACCCCGCGCTTTTCGGTACTCAAGAAACCCTGAATGATGCGATCAATTCTACCGAACGCATTATCGGTGTTCGTCAAGACTTGGGATTCCTCTGGTCCCAATCGTCGCGTTATGCCGCCACGAAAGCCGCGTACGAGGCGGCACAAGCCGCCTTCGTGGAGATTCGGCGCGAGCTGACAGTTCAGGTCATGACTCAGGCATACGAGTACGATCGGCTGCGTCAACAGAGCAGTCTACTGGACAGTGTGCTCGCACGCGCGGAGCAGCTATCCAAGGCAACCACGGCTCGTCGCAAAGAGGGTGACATCGCTCCGTATGATGAGCAGAGATTCCTGCTGGAGCAGGTCCAACTGCAGAACCGTAAGCAGGAATCCGCCCGGGACAAGCTGAATGCGCTTTCCGGTTTGGTGCGGCTGACGGGACTTCCCGCGGAGCGATTGCAGCGGATCGAATTGATATCCCCGCCGGCGCTGTCGTTTACCTCTGAAGATGAAGCCGTGCGCTATGCCCTGGACCACCGTCCTGAACTCACGCGGACGGCAAAACAACTCGCTGCCGCGCGGCGCGCGCTGGCGCAGGCGCGCTGGAGGCAATTGCCGGAAGTCAGCCTCGGTGTGGGTACGAAGACGGTTGATCCGGGTCCGGGCGGACTTTATGCGGAAGGTGAGTTGGAGTTGCCACTATGGAACCAGCGCCGAGGCGAGAAGAACATTGCCCGGTCGGAATTGGCTCGGGCCGAGCTTCATCAGAGCAGTCAACTCCAACTTGTTGAACAGGAAGTGCGTGCGGCATTTCAGCAGCTTCAGCTTGTGGACCGCCTGCGACTCGCACTGGAAACCGGTCTTGCGGACAGCGCCAATTTGAATACGGCGCGAGGCGTGCGTTTGTATCTGGAAGGCGAAATGAGCGCGCTGGAATTGGTGGACGCGCTGCGCACCGGCATCGAAGCTCAGGATGCGGCACTGAGACTGAGAAATTCGCTGGCTATGGCGCGCGCGGAATTGCGCAGGGTGGCCGGCATTGACCCCGTGGAGCCATAACCATGAAACGCTATCTACTCGTAGTCGTGCAGATCACGATGACGGTGGCACTATTCAGCGCCGGCTGTAAAGCCACACGCGAGGCGGACCCAGCCAGGACGGAGGCCGTGGACGCGGCGCATGAGGGACATGGCCACGATGCGGCGGGTAGTTCCCGCACGGTTTGGCAAGACAGTCTCGAAGTCTTCACCGAGTGGACAGAGCTGGTCACCGGGAAGAAGGCTGATTTATTGGTTCGTGTCACGGACCTGCACACGTTCAAGCCGGTAACCGCTGGCACGCTAACGGTTGCGCTCATGCAAGATGTGAGGGAGATTCAGAGTGCGGCGGTAGAACAGCCGACTCGTCCCGGGATTTATCGTGTGCAGCTTGCTTGTCCCGCCGCAGGGGAGTATGAACTTGTATTCACCTTGAATCGAGATAGCCGCGTCCACCGCGCGATCTTCGACGATGTCGATGTATGGGGGTCAGCCGCGGCCGCACATGATGAGCAGGAAGGCTCTGAGCACTCTGGCGGCGAAGCACATGCTGAGACGCCGGAGAATGACGACCATGCCGGAGCGGTCACCGCAGAGGCCGTGAGCTTTCCAAAGGAGCAGCAGTGGCAGTTAGACTTTGGCACACAGCCCGTGAGCAGACGGACATTGTCCGACAATATCAGAGCGTTAGGTGAAATCAAGGCCGCGGGTGTTGGTGAAGCGGAAGTGTTCGCTCCGTTTGATGGTGTCCTGATGCCTGATCCTCAGCACGGCATCGTTCGTCCCGGACAAGTGGTGGCCAAAGGCGAGGTTTTGGCGCGGATTGCCGCCTCGGGCGGACCGGAAAGCGGTTGGACCCAACTGCTGAACGATTACAAGCTGGCCAACGCGGAATTTGACCGGGTCAGCAGGTTGGCGGAAGGGGGCGCGGTCTCGACGAAGCGCCGTGAAGAGGCGCGGCTGGATCTGGAGAACAAGCGGAGTCGGCTCCGTGGCGCGCTGGGCGGAAGAGACACTGAGCTCGATGCACTGGTTGCTGAGGGCGATCACTTTCACTTGCGCGCACCGGCGAGCGGCGTGATTACGGATACTCATCTGCGATTTGGACAGCACGTCGAGACGGGCGAGCATCTGTTCAACATCGTTGATCCATCCAGGATTTGGTTGGAGGTGCAGGTTCCGGTTTCCGAATCCGGCCGGCTGGATCAGGTGAGCGATGCCGCTTTTACACTCAGTGGTTCGGATCAGATTCATCGAGTATCCGAGTTGGGCGGCAAGCTCGTCACCGTGAGTCCGCTGCTTGATCCGGCGACGAGACGTGTCCCCGTGATCTTTGAATTTCATAACACAAACGCCATCTTTCGCCCCGGCAGCTACGCACATGTGTACCTGAAGACCCGCTCGTCGCGAGCAGCGCTGACGGTTCCGGAGTCGTCAATCCTCGACGAGGATGGCACTCCAGTCGTCTATGTCCAGATCGGCGGAGAGGAGTTCGTGAGACGGATCGTGCAGACCGGAGCGAAAGATGAAGGATACATCGAGATTCTCGACGGTCTGGTGGAAGGCGAACGAGTGGTTGCCACGGGCGCCTACAAAGTCCGCCTGGCGTCGCTGAAGACCAGCGCGGCGGATGCGGGTCATGCCGGTCACGGACATTAAGGAGCAGAACCATGTTTGAAAAAATCATCCGGTTCTCTCTGGAGAATCGATTTATTGTCGTGCTCGCGTCCGTGCTGGTTCTGCTGCTGGGCTACTTCGTTACCTTTCGCCTGCCCGTTGACGTATTTCCCGATCTCACGGCGTCCACCGTGACCATTCTGGCGGATGCGCACGGCATGGCTCCCGAGGAAGTGGAGACACTGGTTGCCTTCCCCATCGAGACGGCCATGAATGGCGCTTCGGGTGTTCGGCGCGTTCGTTCATCGCTGACGACAGGCGTGGCGGTGATCTGGATCGAATTCGAATGGGGAACCGATGTGTTCCAGGCCCGGCAGATTGTCGCGGAGAAGCTGCAATCCGCCATCGGCCTGCTGCCCCTGGGCATGGACCCGCCGATGCTGGCCCCGGTCTCCTCCCTGATGGGTGAGATCATGCTCGTAGGCGTCTCCAGTGACTCGCTTCCCGCCATGGACCTCAGGTCCTTCGCCGACAATATCCTGAGACGGAGACTGCTGGCCGTTCCGGGGGTATCGCAAGTTGTCGCCATCGGCGGTGAACGAAAGCAGTACCAAGTGCTCGCCAGTCCGGAACGGTTGGCGGCATATCAGATCAGCCTTGACAAATTGCAAGAGGCAGTCAGCAAAGCCAATCTAAACTCAACCGGTGGGTTCTTTGTCGCCAGCGGCAGTGAATATCTGATTCGCGGAGTCGGACGGGTTGAAGCGCTGGAAGACCTCAAGCGAGCTGTGGTCACGGTGCGCGACGGCAGCCCGATACTGGTGGAGCACGTCGCGGATGTGCAAATCGGGGCGGCAACGAAGCTGGGAACGTCATCAGTCAGCGGATGCGATGCCGTGATTCTCTCCATTCAGAAGCAGCCAAACGCCAATACGCTGGAGCTGACCGAGCGGCTGGATGCGATGGTCGCGGACATGAAGCCGCTGTTGCCGGCCGACGTGGACATCAACAACCATGTTTTTCGGCAGGCGGATTTCATCGACGTCAGCATTCATAATGTTGTGGAAGCGCTGCGGGACGGGGCGATTCTGGTGACGATCATTCTCTTACTGTTCTTGGCGAACATCCGCACGACGTTCATCAGTCTCATTTCCATTCCGCTGTCTCTGATCCTGGCAATGCTGGCCATGTATGGGATGGGGCTAACCATCAACACGATGACCTTGGGCGGGATGGCAATTGCCGTGGGGGTGCTGGTGGACGATGCGATTATCTACGTTGAAAACGTCTATCGCAGGCTGCGCGAGAATCGGACCCTGCCCGTGGACAAGCAGCGGCCGTCACTACCGGTTATTTTTGAAGCGTCCAACGAGATTCGGCAGCCGATGGTGATCGCGACGTTCATCATCATCGCCGTGTTCGCCCCGCTCTTCTTCATGTCGGGAATTGAAGGCCGGCTACTGCTGCCGCTGGGCTTCGCCTTCGTCATTGCCGTGTTTGCGTCGCTGCTGGTTGCGGTGACGATCGTTCCCGCACTCAGCTTGTACCTCTTGCCAACGCTCAAACAGAAAGCCGGACATCAGGAAACGTGGGTGGTACGAAAGCTGAAGACCGGCTACCGCCCGGCGCTGGAGTGGGCACTCAAGCGCGGAAACTGGGTGATCGCGTCGTCCCTGGCATTGATTGTTGTGGCGCTAATGGTTTACGCGCAGTTAGGGCGCTCGTTTCTTCCCGAATTCAATGAAGGCTCTGCCACGATCATTGCGCTGACGCCGCCGGGAACGTCGCTGCAGGAGTCCACCGACATGGGTGAACTCGTAGAGCGAAGATTGATGACACATCCGGCGGTGCTGTCCGTGGCGCGTCGTACCGGCCGCGGTGAGTTGGATGAACATTCGTTTGGCAGCAATCAGACGGAGCTTGAAGTTCGCCTGAAGCCGGAGGGCTTTCACAAGGAGCAGGTCTTTCGTGAACTACGTGAGCTGCTAACAGACGTTCCGGGAACGGTTATCAGCGTGGGTCAGCCGCTGTCTCACCGGATTGACCACATGTTAAGTGGGACCCAGGCTGCACTGGCCGTGAAGATCTTTGGCAGCAACCTCTACGAGCTGCGCAACATTGCTCAGCAAGTCAAGGCGCAAATGCAAACGGTGGACGGTCTTGTGGATTTGGCCGTGGAGGCGCAAGTGGATGTGCCGCAGCTCCGCGTGGAAATGGACCGGGACGCGATGGCCGTGTACGGCGTGCAGGTGGCCGATCTTGCGGAGAATATCGAGACTGCATTTAATGGCGAAGTCGTGGGGCAGGTGCTGGAAGGTCAGATTCCGTTTGACCTGGTCGTGCGATTTCCGGAAGCTGCCCGCCAAGATGACGAACTGATCCGCACGAGCCTCTTCGCCACGCCCGCCGGGCCGCAAGTGCCCCTCAATGAGATGGCGAAGGTCTATCGTGCAAGCGGACCTAATTCGATCAGTCGGGAGAACGTCAGCCGCAAGATCGTGGTCCAGGCCAATATTGCGGGTCGGGACTTGGGCAGCGCGGTCGAGGAGGTGCGCGCGAAAGTGAACGCAGGAGTCAAGTTGCCGGAAGGCTACTTTGTGTCCTACGGTGGTCAGTTTGAAAGTGCGGAAGCCGCCAGTCGCATCATTCTATTGCTGTCACTGCTTTCGATCGGAGCGATACTCGTACTGCTGTATATGGAATTCGGGACTTTCCGAGACGCGTTTCTGGTCATGGTGAATCTGCCGTTGGCGCTGATCGGCGGCGTGTTTGCCATATACTTCACCAGCGGAATTGTCTCTGTTGCGGCACTGGTGGGATTCGTTACGCTCTTCGGGATCGCGGCTCGAAACGGTATTCTCATGATTGCCCATTTCCACGATTTAATCGACAAGGAAGGGATGTCGGCGCGCAGTGCGATCATCCGGGGCAGCATGGAACGAATGAACCCAATCCTGATGACGGCGCTCTGTGCCGGACTGGCGTTGTTGCCGCTGGCGATGGGCGGTGGTCAGCCGGGGAAGGAGATTCAGACGCCGATGGCCGTTGTGATTCTGGGCGGTCTGCTCACGTCAACGGCACTCAACATGGTCGTGCTGCCCGCACTTTATTGGAAGTTCGGGGCGAAGCGCAAGGCGCAGGCAGCGCGGATCGCCGACGAACAGGAAACATGACAGCGGCACGGTTGAGAAGCCGCACAGCGGGAACTCCCACGACTGGGTTCCGGGTGATTGCGGGCGAATTACTGTCCGTCGCACAAGTTGCTAAGACGCGAAGAAGCCCGGGGATTCCCGGGCTTCTTGTAGCTACCGCCGCGTTCCGTGCTGACGTCAAACCGCCATGATCTTGGAGCAGTCCTGACCGATCCGTCCGCGCTTACAAGATGATGTCGTCATGAAGTTCGCCGAGTGACGGGCCTGAATCTCGAGCGCCTCACTCAGGCCGGCCCCGCACGCCGCCTGAATCGTATCCACGATCGCTTTGCGCGCGGCCTCGGTTTCCGGATTTTCGGGTGCCGCAAGGCGCGACTCTCGGGGAATGCTGTCGAAGCGCTCTTGCCTGAGTACTCTCGGTTTCAATCCGTGGTGGCCGCCCGTGGCAATATTCCAAGTCGTTTGCAGCGCATCCTCGATGGTCCCGGCATAGTCAACCAACCACGGGACGGCTTCGCCTGCCTTCTGCATCTTTCCGCTGAGGAGGAAGTTCAGCAGTTGCGGCCATTGTTCCGGGCTCGATTTGCGGAATGGCCAGTGACAGCCTTCCATGCCCGGCACTACCGGCAGTGAAACTTCAGGCATTCCCACGTAGGCGGAGTCCAGCGAGACCAAGTAGTGGCAATGCATCAACAGCTCGAGAAACCCGCCGAGGCAGCGTTTACCGTTGATGAAACCAATCGAGACATCGAACTCGTGATGCAGCCGTCTGGCCGTCAGCGACCAACGGATCGAAAGCTGCGTTCCGTGGTCCGCGCTCTCAAGCGCACCAAAGAACTCGTTCGTATCCGCCCCGACCATCTGCGTGGAAAGATGAAAATCTCCGGTCACGATCACGCGCTTGATCCGCTCCGCTTTCAGCCAATCCACCGCACGATTCAGTTCCCGGTCCACATCGTCGTTGTAGCTTTCCCGGCTGATCGTGATGACACCCACGGTTCCGTCATGCTCGGCATTGACATAGAGCTGCTGCCAGTCCGGGCCGTCGAGATTGTCGAATGCTGCGGGAAACCAACTCTGCGCCGCCGCCGGGTGCAGACGATGATAAGCTTCAACGCGTTTGATCGCTGCAGCCGCGCCGCTCGCACGGATTTCGGCGAGAATTCCGCGCCGGAATTGAGCACACAATTCGCCGATGGCATTAATATGCGAGAGGTGCCCCCGCTCTTCATGCAACATGAGAGCGGCCATCTGGAAGAGGGGCCCCAGAATCCAGGATCGAAACTCCTCTTCCTGATCGGCTTGCATACTCCAGTTGACAATCGGCCGCAGGTGATTTAGCGGATACCAATCCCGGCCATCCGCACGGCGCTCCTCCAGTTGAATCGTCGGCTGGAACAGTTCGCCATACTGCTGCGCCAGATGATGCAGGCAGGACCACGTCAGGAAGTCCGCACCCTTCGCTCCAATGGCATCATGCGCGCGGAACGGATTCGGGCCGACCAGCCGCCGCACGAATTTGTCCACCTTCCAGAAGGGCATGTTGCTCGCCTGCTGATATCGCAGCGCCGCCAGCGTCACACCGCAGAAGAGCACGTCGAGCACAAACGACCAACGATCCGCCACCGGTACGGGAACAAGCCCCAGCGCCCAGAGTAGTTGTGTGATGGCGGAAGGAGTCGGCTCGATGGTCTCCCACACCTTATTGATTTCATGGGGAAACGAGGGATGGGCGACGCCGACCCCGAGCTGAGACCGCGGAAATCCGGAGGTGACGGAGCGAATCTCGATTCCGGGAAACGCCGCCTGGAATAGCGTGTAGTGCGATTTCTTCACGGGGAGGATTTCCGGGATCGCTTCGAGCAGAAAACGCGGCTTCATCCCCAACAGCGCGGCAGGCAAATGCTTGCCATCGTACGCAAGCCGGACAATTCGACCCATGATTCGGTCCGCGCCGTCCCCGCCAAACGCTTGCCTCAGGCCTTGATATTGGCGTCCGATGCCATCCGCGGCGCCGGGAAAATCCAAACCCACGATCGTGACACCAAACGGCTCCAACCGTGATCCGAGTTGCATCGCCTTTCCCGCGCCCACAATCCCGTTCATGCCGGAGATGACCAGCGAGCCGCGTTCGTCCGGTTTGCCGAAAACTTTGTCCACCAATTCGCCGGCGGTCACGGGTAAACGACCCTGACGGAAGATATCGTGAACATTCCCAAGCCCGAGCGTCTGTAGTGTAGGCTGCCTCATGAACTTGACCATGTTCAGTTCCCCCCTTCCGCTACTTTGAGTATCGCGGCGATGCCAACGTCGCCCGCGGCACAGCCAAAGATCAGCGCGTAACCGCCGCCGAGTGACACCGCCTCTTCCAACGCCTCAATAATCACGCGCGTCAAGGTCGGTCCCTGCGGGTGTCCCCAGACCAGCGAGCTGCCGGTCTTGTTCATGTTCCGCCAGTCGTACTCGAGCATTTTGGCAAACAGCGCGTCATTGACGGCAAACGGATTGTGGTTCTTCACCACCGCCATGTCGGACATCTTTAGTCCGGTCCGCTTCAATAACTCTACTACCGCCATTCCCGGCGATTCCGGCATCATGCCGGGCGAGGTGCGAACCTCCTGCTTCCCGACAAACGTGATATCGATTTCGGGACGGGTGCTCAACTTGCGCGCCTGCTGCTTGTCTGTGACCAGGAGTGTCGCCATGCCATCGGCAGCATGAGTCTGAGTTCCCGCCGTCACGCAGGTGTCCAACTCGCGCATCGCTTTCAGACCCGCCAGTGTGACCTCGCGAACGCCCACATCTTGACTCACAACACCCATGGAGCGGCCCTGCAAGTTCAGCACGTCCAACGGAACGAGCACGTGATCCAGAATTCCGGAGGCGAGCGCTTCAAAATATTGCTGGTGACGGAAGAACGCGATATCGTCCACCTCACTGCGGTCAATCTTGTACTTGCGCGCCGTCATGCCCGCCGTGGTGATCATGGCCTGTCCGGTGGCCGGGTCAAAGCCAAAGTTATCCCACACATCACCGATAACTTCCGTGCGCCGGTACCCGCGTCGCTCGGGAAAGACTCCCACGGGCGAATCGCTGGTGCGATCAAACGTCAACACGCCCACGACGTCGCTGGCGCCTGTCTCTACCTGGGCCGCGGCGAGCAGCACAGCCTGGAGCCCTGTGGCGCATGCCTGTTCCATGTGAAAACCGGGCACACGATGGCCCACGCAGCTTGCTACCAACGGAGCATTCCAAAATTTCCAGTGCCACGGAATGGTAGAGCCGATGATCAGATATTGGAGTTCGCGGACCGGGACTTTGCGTTTCCCCATGATCAGGTTCATCGCCTCGCCCGCGAACTGGCCGATATTGACCTCGGCAAGCGGCGACGTCTGCCACGCCGGAAAGAAGCTGCTGCCCCATGTGCCATAGGGGATTCGGGCGCGAGGAAACATCTGGTGTTGGTCGCTCACGAATGCCTCCGGAATTTCGTCATGTTGTCCCTCATCGATTGCTTTCGGGTCTCTGCCCGTGGAAGACGTGCCACAACTCTTCGAGATACACAGCCAGCATCTCCTGTCGATAGGCCATCGGCAGAAGATCGTTGTCCACTAACTTGCTCTTCAGACGCGCCCGCTTGATCAGGTCCGGCAAAGAGAGGTCGGACCATGTGCCCGTAATCAAAACTGGAGCCATCGCTATGCCGTTCAGGCAGATGCGAACGACTCCTGCTGCGTCAACGCAGGCCGCCACTGACAACGACGCGAAATCCAGGCTCTGCCGCAGACGAAGCTTTCGGTAATAACAATGCTTGGTGGTCGCCGCGACTCGAATGCTCAGCAGAATGCCGTCGTGCTCGAGGTGGCTGAGGAACCGGATGCCATCCTGCACATATAACTTGGACAACGGAATGGAGAACGTGGAGTTCTGATTTCGAATCGTCACCGCGGCATCGAGGGCAAGCAGGACCGGAGCCAAATCCGACACATGACGCGAGAAACACTTGCCATGGCGGACTCCCGTGACAAGGCACGTGTCGCCGACGTCGCGCAAGCAGGAACCCACCGCGGCTCGCCACGACCGGGATTGATTGTAGTTTATGCAGCGATTACTTACCAACAGATTGCCGCCGACGGTCGCCGTCTTGCGGATTACCGGAGTCGCCACGGACAGCGCCGCTTCGAGCAACAGCGGATAGGCTTGCCTGACCCGGAGATTAGAAATCAGTTCATCCAGTGTGACAAGTGCGCCGATGTCAAGTGCGCTATCCTGAAAGCGCAGTTCACGAAGGTCGCGGATACAGGAGAGGTCAATCACCATTGCCGGATCATGCAAGCCTTGCCCACGCAGCACTTGCAGGTCCGTGCCTCCTGCCGAGTATCGGTATTCTCCCGCACAGCTGCGAGCCGCGGCCAACGCTTCAGCAACGGATTCCGGCAGGGAGTAGAAGCGCGCTGCGGGATCGGACGGCAATGCGCTGCTCATACGGAGCCCTGGCGAAGTGCCCGACGCACTTTTTCGGGAGTGATCGGCAGTTCATACATCCGCACACCAACGGCATCGAAGATGGCATTTCCAATCGAAGGGAGCACCGGATGAATCGGCCCCTCGCCGACTTCTTTGGCGCCGAAGGGACCTTCGGGATCCGCCGATTCAACAATGGTGACATCCATTTCAGGAGTGTCCAGCGCCGTCGGAATCCGATAGTCCGCAAGGTTTGCATTCAGCAGTCGGCCGTTGTCGTAGCGCAACTCCTCTGAGAGGACCTGGCCGAGACCCATGTGAATACTGCCCTCCATCTGCCCTTCCACGGCCAGCGGATTCAGCGCCTTGCCGCAGTCGTGAGCGCTCCACACCTTGATGACGCGCACCTCACCGGTGTGATGATTCACCGCCACTTCACTGACGGCCGCGCCGAAGCTGTAAGACGGACTCAGACCCGCGCCGGAACCTTTGAAATCTCCGCCCAGCTTGGGAGATATGTAGAATCCACTTTCTACGAAGGAACCGCGAAAGGCGGTGGCGATTTCCACGGCTTCATCCCAACTCACATCCACCTGTCCGTCGGCGGTCAGGACACGCTCATGATCGAAGCACAGCGCGTCCGCATCAACCTTGCGCTCTTGACTTACGGCAAGCGCGATCTCGTGACGAACTTTCTCGACCGCGCTTTTGGCGGCATTACCGGCCATAAAGGTTACGCGACTCGAGTAACTTCCCAAATCCACGGGAGCGAGGCTCGTGTCCGCCGTCACGACACGAATCCGGCTCAGCGGAACGCCGAGCACTTCCGCCGCAATCTGAGCCAACATGGTATCGCTACCTTGACCGATGTCGGAAGCGCCGCTGAAGATCACGATGCTGCCGTCGGCGTCGAGTTTCGCGTGAACGACGCTTTGCGGCTGGCGATTCCAGATGATAGGGAGCGCGCTACCGGAGATGTAGAAGCCGCAGGCCACGCCGATGCCTCTCCCGAACGGCAGCTTGCCGAAGCGCTGATCCCAGCCGGAACGTTTCCGGACAGCCTCCAGACATTCCCGCACTCCGTTACTCGTAATGCGCAGTTGACCGACGGTTTGAGTATGCGCCGGGAGGAAGTTCTGCATGCGGAAGTCGCAGGGATCCATCCCGGCGTCGCGCGCCAGCATGTCCAACAGCGTTTCGACCGCATAGCGGGAGTTTACCGCGCCGTGGCCGCGCATCGCGCCGCTCTGCGGCTTATTGGTGTACACACGCCGGGTCCGAAAGCCAAAACGGTCTATTCGATAAGGCCCTTGCAGCAGCACACCGTTGTAGTATGTCGTCACGACGCCGAAGCTGGCAAACGCTCCGCCATCAATCACGATGTCTCCGTGCAGTGCCGTCAGCTTGCCGGACTTGTCGCAGCCGACCGACATCGTCAGCGTCGTTGGATGTCGGCCATGATTGGTCAAAAACACTTCTTCCCTGCTGAAAGAGCATCGGACAGGCTGCCCCGTCTTCATCGCCAGATGAGCCGTAATGAGCTCGTGGGGAAACGGATCGCCCTTCCCGCCGAAGCCACCGCCCAGCGTCGGCTTCACCACGCGCACCCGGTGCCGGGGCAGTCCAAGCACAGTGGACAACGTCCGCTGCAAGTAGTGGGGAACTTGCGTCGCGGAAATCACCGTTAGCTCGCCATCCGGTGAATACGTTGCCCAGGTGGCATGCGGCTCGGTAAACGCATGAGTCACGCCCGCGAATTTGAATTCCGCGGATCGTACAAAAGTCGATTCCTGCAGCCCGGCTTCCGGATCATTGAAGCTCAGTTCGGCCGTCTTGTGAATATTCGTTCGGTCGCGAGAATGGTCGTGAATCTGCCGCCCCGGCTCGCAGCTTTGCAGCGCTTCCTCCGGGTCCAGAACCGCTGGAAGCAACTCGTATTCGACGCGAATGGCGTGGGCCGCCGCCATGGCCGCCTGTTTCGTATCCGCCGCCACCGCCGCCACGATCTCCCCGACGAAGCGCACCTTCTCGATCGCCATCGCCGTCTCATCCGGACTGATGGGCAGTATTCCGAACGCCGTCGGCAACTCCTTGCCCACTGCGATCGCTCGCACCCGCGGATTCGCCTCGGCCGCGGACGCGTCGATACTTTTGATCAAGGCATGGGCATGCGGACTGCGCAGAAAATGAACATGAAGCGCATTGGAGAATCGATAGTCATCCGTGTACAGCGCCTCGCCGGTCACTTTGCGGCGTGCGTCAATGTACGGCGTGGGATGGCCGATAACACGACTCATGATCTAAGTACCTCCGCCGCGCGCTGCACGGCGGATACGATTTTTGCGTAGCCGGTGCAGCGGCACAGATTCCCGGAGAGGGCCCGGCGAATCTGCTCCGCCGAGGGATTGGGATTCTCACTCAAGAAGGCGAGAATGGTCATCACCATCCCCGGCGTGCAGAAGCCGCATTGAATCCCGCCGGATTCGACCAGGCTTTCCTGCACCGGATGGAGCTTGCCGTTCAGGGCGACGCCTTCGATGGTCCGCACATCGCGGTTTCGACAGCGGAGTGCCGGAGTGATACAGCTCAGGATCGGTTGACGGTCCAAGAGCACCGTGCAGGCGCCGCACGTCGCTTGGTCGCAACCCCGCTTCGTTCCCGCCAGGCCCAAGCGTTCGCGGAGGACGTCCAGCAAGGATTCGTGCGGATCCACCCAAACGGTGTGCCGCGCGCCATTCACATTGAGCGTCAGGTCAGGCATGGATCCGAATCATACGGTCGCGGCTCCGATGCTTTTGCCGCCGTCCACGTAGAGCGTTTGGCCCGTGATGAACGCCGCCTCAGCCGAAGCGAAGAAGCAAACCGCGGCGGCAACGTCCTCGGGAGTCCCGGCCCGCTTGCCGGGCTGCGCATTCACGAGCATCTGAAAAGTGTCCTCCGGCAATGCCCGCGTCATCGGGGTATCAATCAGTCCCGGTGCTACCGCGTTCACGGTCACTTGGGAGCGCGCCAATTCTAAAGCCAGCACGCGCGTGAGACTGATGAGTCCGCCTTTGGAAGCCGAGTAATTGGACTGTCCGGCATTCCCTAGCCACGCACGCGAGGCAATATTGATGATCCGGCCATACTTCCGCTCGCGCATCGGCTGGGCAACGGTCTTGCACATCAACCACGCGCCCTTCAGGTTCACATTCAACACGGCGTCGAACTCCTCCTCACTCATTCGCCAGATCACATTGTCTCGAAGAATTCCGGCATTGTTCACAAGGATATCGATGCCGCCGGCCTGCTCAATAACGGCCGCGACGAACTGCTCGACATCGATACGCGATGACACATCACCGGTGAACGGGATGAGACCCTCGGTTTCGCTCGTAAAGGAATCGGGGTAGTCCCGATCCAGTACGAACACCCGTGCACCCAACTCATGAAACCGCTGAGCAATTGCGCGGCCGATGCCGCGCGCGGCTCCGGTCACGATCGCGGACTTCCCTTGAAAACTACTCATTGTCTTCAGCGGTTCTGCCAAACTGGAGGTCGCTTTTCCAGAAACGCCGCGATGCCTTCGTTGGCGTCATGCGTAGCCATCAGCTCCCCGACATAATACTCCTGAAGTCGGTTCAGCTCCGTCTTGATGGCCTGATTGAACCGCCAGCGTGACGCGCGGACAGCGTAGCGCAATGCTGTGGCACTCTTCGGAAGGATGTGCTTCGCAGCCCAAGCTTCAACTCCCGCCTCCAGCGCGGCGCGATCGGCACACGATGCGGTGGCCAGGCCGAAGCTCACCACTTCCTCCGCCGTCAGCGATCTACCTGTGAGAATTAGCTCGTCAGCACGCGCCTGTCCGATCTTCAACGGCAGCAAGAGCGAAGCTGGCGGGGGGAAGACCCCAAGCACAATCTCCGGCTGACCAAGCCGGGCCGTGCGATCAATGAACATGAAATTGCACATCAGCGCCAATTCCATGGCTCCACCAAGGCACTGTCCCGAAATGAGCGCCGCGGTGGGAACGGCCAGCTCAGTCAGCGCATGAAACAGCGCATGAAACTGCGTGAGCATTGCCGCCGCCTTTTCACGGGTGTGCTCCGCAACACTGGCGCCGAAACTGAAATGATCTCCCGCACCCGTGAACTGAACCAGTTTCAGCTCGGCGTGCTCGCGCAAATCATCCAGCTCCAACTGTAGCTGACACATCAACTCAGCATCGAGGATGTTCGCCTTCGGTGCGTCAAGAGTCAGCGTGACGACCTGACCGTCGTACGACGACTCGCGGCGAATCTTCTGCGGCATGTCTTTGTTACCTGGGTAGTATCGCTTCCACCATCTCCTCATCCCACGGATGGCCGGCGGCCAGCATCAAGCGAAGTTTGACGAAATCCACCTCGCGATTGCCCTTCGGGCCCTCATTGAACGCTCGAAACCCGGCCTTGGCTTCGGTCATCATATTCAACCCAAGCCAGTCGCGATTGGTCTGATGGTTCCGATCCCAATGCTCAAGCTTCTTCTTTCGCAGACTGTTCAACGTCTTGTTGATGCAATCCGGCATCGTATAGAGCAGCTTGGTGGCCATCTCGTTGACAGCGCTATCAAGCGGTGTTAAGTCGATGGTGCCGGCGGCCATGACGGCCTTAGCTTCCTCCATCGCTGCTCCCGTCTTCTTCTGCCCGTACACAATCGTACCCGACTCATCCAACCAACGGTCGGTAATGAGCAGAGGATTGCGCACGAGCTTGCCGTTCACTGTCAATACCGGCACTGCTCGCGAGATCAGCCCGATGGATACCGCTTCATACGCATTCCACATTTCACAGAGCGTGCAGCTTTGCATTGCGCGTTCGATTCCGACGAACAGATGCAGAAAATCCGTGCTGCCGCCGTCTGGCGCGCTCCCGTGCTTCGGCCCGGCTTGCCCAAAGACCGCAAGGTCGCTGGCAATCGTAAAATCGCATGCCATGCCAATTTCCTGACCACCCGCGACTCGCATCCCATTGACGCGGCAAATCACCGGCTTATCGCAGTAAAGCAGAGCCGTGATCATATCGTTGAAGAGGCGCATGTACTGCTTGTACTCGGTCGGCCGCCCGGCGTAGTACTCCGCGTATTCCTTGGTGTTGCCCCCCGTGCAAAACGCCTTGTCGCCGACCGCCGTAAAAACGACGTTGACCACGGCACGATCGGCCGATGCGTTGCGCACGGCCAGAATGACTTCCTTGACGGCCGCCGTCGTGTACGAATTGAATTGCTTCGGATTATTCAGCAGGATCCAGGCATTGTACAAACCCGCGATCGGATTACCGCCTTTGTCGAGACATGGGCGCCGTTCAAACAGGATCTCGGAGAACCGGGTCTCCACCAAGTTATGATCGTACAGATCGTGAGCCACGTTTTTGCACCTTGTGAGTTAAATTGAAGAGCCGAGCGCGATGTCTGATCTCCGTGGGCCGGGTGGCTCAGAAATCCGGCACCAGCACTGCGCGCTGCAAGAGCTTGTGTTCTAGCGCCTGCTGAAAGACATCGTTGATTTGCGACAGCGGATGCGTCTTTGTGAAAGGTGCCAAATTCAGCCGACCGTCGCCCACCATGCGGATCGCTTCGCCGTATAACTCGGGACGGCAGCCCCAGGTCCCGATGACCTGTGCATCGAAGGCCATCAAGTTGCTGAGCCGCAGTTCCAGTTTGTCGAGCGTAAACCCGACCACGGACAACACGCCGGCAATCCCGAGGAGCGCGAAGCCCAATTCCTGCCCGGCCGCCGTGCCGGAAACTTCGTAGATCTTCCAGCCATAGGGCGACGCGCCCAATTCTTTGCCGATCGCCTTCACCTTGTCCTTGATTTCCTTGATACTCAGTCCGCCGGTGTTCAGCGTCGAGGTGATCCCCGCCTGCGAAAGCAGATCGAGACGAGCCTGCGAAAGATCAAGCGCGACAACCCTGGCTCCCGCAATTCTGGCCAGCAGTGCGGCATACAGACCGACGCCACCGATCCCGATGACAATGGCTAAATCCCCGGACTTCAGTCCGCTCTTTTCGATGACCTGCAGCGGCGTCGAAACGGCGTCGGCAACTACGGCCAGTTCTTCGAGTTTGTAGCGCGCGAGCACGGCCTCCGGTACGACCGCCAGAAATCGCGATGGGACCACAATATGACTGGCGAAGCCGCCATGAAAGTCGTTGCCCGGCATCCGCTGTTTCTGGCAAATGTTGCTGCGCCCGGTTCGGCACAAATCACATTCGCCGCAAGGCAGTACCGCCGGAATCACAACCGATTTCCCGATCAAGTCCAGCGGACCATCCACTACCACGCCGCTGATTTCGTGCCCCAACGTCAACGGCAGTTCCTTCTTGGTCGGCACTCCGTGATGCCAAAAACTAATGTCCGTGTGACACACACCGCAGCCGGCAACCTGCACCAGCGCTTCGCCCGGCTGCAAGGCGGGTACCGGATAGGACGTCCGCTCAAACGGCTGATTCCTCACCGTCATCTGGTACGCTTGAATCATCGTCATAGTATGAACCTGCTTGTTTGTGAATGACTTCACAATTCCGAATGAAGACCCGCGCGATTAGGTGCCGCGTCAGCCATCAGGATTGTCGCGCGAACATGGCTGCGCCTAGCGCCACCATAAACTGCGGATCAGGGGTAATCTGTACCGGCGCGCCCAACCGCCGGGACAGCAACTCGCAGAGGTACGGGTGATGTGCCGCCACGCCGCCGCACAGAAACACGGGCAACCCGGCGCGAATCGGCAGCTTGCAGATGCGGTCCACAATCGACAGGTAGATGCCGCGTGCCATATCCTCGATCGCGACGCCGCTGAACTTCCACGAAAGGATCTCCGTCTTGGCGAACACCGTGCAAAAGCTGTTCATGGGTTGGTCAGACGTCGATCTCCGCGCCAGCGCGCTCATCTCGTCCAGACCAATCTCAGCCTTGTCTGCAATTTCCGTCAAGAAGGCGCCGGTTCCGGCGGAGCATTTGTCATTCATGTAGAACTGAATGACCTGGCCGCCGGGTTCGCATTCGATGATCTTGATGTCTTCGCCCCCGATATCAATGATGACCTTCCGCAGGGGAAACAGTGACGACACACCCGCCGCCGCGCAAATAAGTTCCGGCTTCTTCAGCTCGCTCGCATAGCTGTTGCGGCCATATCCGGTCGCACACTCTCCGCGAATGTTGAACCGGTTGCGAATACCCGTGAGGCTCTCCGAGAACGCTTGGTGATGACGGCTCAAGGTCGGGATCACTTTCATAAAGACGCGACCGCCCGTGCTGTCAGAAACCACGAACTTCGTGTAGTGCGAGCCGAGATCAACCCCGAGGCCCAAGTCATCATCGCGCGCCGTCAAGGGACTAAGATTTGTGGAATTGGGCTGCATGCTATGGCTCTGACTCAGGCGTTCTCCGCTCGCAAAGTCACGGTCACTTGTTGTCGGAATTCTGCAGCAAGTAGATCATGGCGGTCACCGACTGATTGAGTGGTGTCGGAATACAATGCTTGCGGCCATACTCGACGATCCTGCCGTTCAAATAGTCGATCTCCGTCGGGTGCCCGAGCTCCAAGTCCACCAGCATCGAGGGCCGGTGATGCCCCGCATTCTTCAGATAGCGGATCGAATAGCGGCGGAACTTCTTGCCCACGTCGATGCCTTCCATCTCCGCTACCCGTACGCACTCATCCAGCAATGCTTCCACCAGATCAAACGACTTGGGTGTGTCCATCACTTCTTTCATCGTGCGCCGCGTGATCGCGCAAATGGCGCTCAGGGCTGCGTTCAGCATGGACTTCTCCCATACGAACTCCTGAATATCATCCGGGATTTCCGTCGTCAGACCGGAGGTGTTGAGCCGCTCCACCAGCCGCGTGGCGACATCGCCGCCGCCTTCAATCAACAACGGCGCAACGTAGTTAGGCGGATTGAAGAAGCTGGCATGCACCGTGTGCTGATTCACCATGTTGCCCGCATAGTTGATCACCATGCGCATCGTCCGCTCGTCGCCAAAGACCCGCGCCACCTCGATCTCATTGTCGATCCCGTTCTGCGCGCACATGACGTAGAACTTATCGGAACCAATCTGCGCAAGCTGCTCGATCACCCGCTTCAAATTGGGAGTCTTCACGCAGATCACCACCAGATCCGGGTCACAGGTCTCCAACTCCTGCGGCGAATAGCAGACCTGCCTGACCGGTACGGTCTTCTCAAAGGTGTAGGTCAACCGAATGCCGTGCTTCAGAATCGCGTCCATCCGGTCCGCCAGGACGTCGCAGGGAAGCACGTCCACGCCGGCCTCGATCAGATGTGCCGCCAGAATGCAGCCGACCGGACCCATGCCCACGATGCCGACCCGAAGCTGATTGTTGCCATTGTTCGAAGTCATGGTGGAACCGAGTGGCTCATGCTTAGGCTTCGCAATCATACTGCCCTCGCGGAAAGTTGCTCTACGAACGTCTCGATCTTGGTTCGCGCTCGTTCATCGGAAAAGAAGCGCAGGTCATTCAGATCACCGTCAATGACCAAGGTGCTGATGCCCGTTTCCTGTTGCAGTCGTTGCGGCAGGCCGAAGCGGTTATTGGAATTGTTGAAGCAGGTCTTCGAATCATGAAACAGCATGCCGTCGATGGCATAGTCCTCGATCATCCGCTTCAGATAGCTCAGCTTGAAGTTCTCGCCCCGATTAATGAAAATCTGAGTGTAGGCAATCGCCAGGGATTCCAGCGGGTTGTCCGAATCGAAATCGTCAAATACCCAACTGTTGCAATACGTCGATGCGACCACAGATGACCGGCAGCCCGAGAAGATCTCCGCCAGCGAGCGAAGGCGACCCCAGATCGGCATGCCCTCCCAATAGAGTCGGGCCTGCTCGCCGGGCACCGCGGCGTCACCGTGTGCTGCCAGCGCCTGCAACTCCGCGCGCGCTGCCCGATAGAATTCAACACAGGCTTCCGTGCCCCGCAGCATTACCACCGGAGCCATCAGGATCGTTCCGTCAAAAAAGGTCAGTGGTGCGGGATGAGTCCGAGCGGTCTCCAGCAGCTCCTTCCAGAGTTGTGATGCTTCCCGGCTCAAGCGAACGGCCTCGCGCAGGCGCTGCGGGTCCAGTTCGCGCCCGATAATCTGTTCGCCGACGGCGATCAAATTCCGAAACTGGCTGACGACATTGTCCACGTCCGCCCGCGTCACTTCTTCGACGTGACGGGGAGGGTAAACCCCCACGACCGGACATGAAAACTGGCGCCCAAAATAGTTGAACCACTCCGCCACTTCCCGGCATTGATTGGTGTTGAAAACTATCAGATCCGGCCTCGGCACCGATGGCAGTCCATAGGCGGCCGTTAACGGCGTCTCCCGGTTCAGCCAGGCTCCGATGTCGGACGTCAGGTACGAGCAGATTTCATTGGAATATCCCTCGTTATTCGCGCGGGGAATGTGCTTGTGGGCTGCACGGGATGCGCCCAACATCGCTCCATGATTTTCCGGGAAATAAACTTGAAAACCCAGTGCGCGCAGGAGCTCCGCCGGGCCGACGCTCGTGCACCAGGCAAGCGGGGATGCAAGGCCGGTAAAATAGTCCCGCAGCACGTCTTTCATCCGGACTTGCGATTGCAACCGTGCCATCAGCGATCCAATCGAATGATGTACACAGAGTCTGCCGTCGAGGTCTCCGCGGTTGACGCCGGATCATAGAGGCGCTCAATATTCGCCTTGAAGATACGACCGACTGTGTTGGGGGACATCTTCATCGACGGCGTCAGCTCCTCGTTCTCGATGGACAATTCGTGATCCACCAGCATAACGCGCGGCATGCGGCTGTATTCGGCGTCGAGCCGCCGATTCACTTGCGCAAGGCAATGACCCAGACAGTGCGCGAGTGTGGCCACGTCATGTGGCCGGCAACACCCACCCGGCAGCTTCGCACCCTCCGGAATGCAGGCAAAGATTGCGCGATTCGGAAAGAGCAGCGCGACCGGATAGTCTCGGCCACTCCCGGTCACATAAGCCCAGGCCAAGTACGGACAGCCTCCGGTAATCATGTTCTCTAATTCCGCCGCCACCACCTTCTCCGCGTTGGTAAGCTTGAATATGCGGTCCTTGCGGGAAACCAATTTTAGTCCGAGGTCCGTGAACTCGCCGACATCACCGGTGCAAAACCAGCCATCGTCCGTGAGTACCTTCGCGGTTTCCTCCGGATTCCGATAGTAGCCCGTCATGACATTCGGTCCCTTCACCAAAATCTCGCCGTCGGGAGCGATCGCCACCGACACCCCCGGAATCGGGTGGCCGACGACTCCCGGCTGTCGTCGCGCACCGGGCTGCGTGACCGTGCAGCAAGGCGATGTCTCCGTCAGACCCCAACCCTCCAGTACGGCGATATTGCGTCGCTCGAATTCATCGGAGATGACCTTGGGCAACGGCGCGGCTGCGGTAAAGAAATAGCGCAATTCAGCGTGAAAAAGCAGGCGCTCGATCGCCGCATCCTGATGAGAGCGCGTCAACAACGCCTGGTAGATCAACGGCACGCTGTAAAACACCGTTGGCCGGATTCGCCGCCAGTTCTCGATCAGTGTATCCAGGTCCTTGCCGTACCCGTGTTCCAACGACAACACCGCACCGTTGGTCAGTGCCGAGTACTTCTCGAAGATCCCGCCGTAGCTGTGGTGCCAGGGCAGATACGAGAGAAACCGATCCCGTTCACTAAGCGGCCACAGGTCCTTGCCCGCGGCCTGCTGCGAAAGGATATTCCGATGCGTGAGCTGTACGCACTTCGGCTTGCCCATCGTGCCGGATGTGTACATCATCAGGCACACCGAGTCCGCGGCGATCTGTTCACCCGAGATCGATTCCGATGCCGGCCGCGTTCCAGCCAATTCAGCGAACGGGATCAGATTCGCTGGCGGATTATGCTCCAGCTTACTGAAGTGAATCACTCGATCATACTGAGCAGGGGACCCCAACTTTTCAAAGTGCGCCTGCTCCGCGACTGCCACCATCCGCGGCTCGCAAAAGTTGACCAGCGCCTCAGTCTGCGGCGGAGTGTAGCCAGCGAAGATCGGGACAGCCACCGCGCCCATGGCCATTACCGCCAATTCGAGTTCGAGCATCTCCTGACGATTGCGGGAGACTATCGCCACCCGATCGCCGGCCTCCAGTCCTCGTTCGCTCAATCCGGTTTGGATCGCGCAGATATCATGGCGAAACTGCGACCATGACAAGGGATGATAGGAGCCGTTTCGCGATTCCTGATAAGCGGGACGATCGCCGAATGTCGCCGCATTCCGGTTCAGCATGCTCGCCAGATTCGCGGCGTGTGCTCGCAGCGGCGTCTCCGATTTCCAGATAACGGGAGCGCTCACGCCGCAACTCCCAGGAGCTTGAAGTGCCGGTATCCGCCCCACAGCGCCGCGCCGATCGCTCCGGCCGCCTCACAGTTCGGGCTGGGAAAAATCTCCAGATCCATTCCCGATTCGCCGATTTCTTCGCGCATCGCCGCCACCAAGCCAACGTCCTGAGCCATACCGCCGGTCAGGGCCACGGGTGATTCGATCTTCAATTTGCGCATCAACCGTACAATCCGACGCGCAATCGAGAGGTGAATTCCCTTGATAATATCGGGAGTCGGTATTCCCTGCGATACCATATTAATCACGTCCGTCTCCGCCAGCACCGCACAGATGCCGCTGGTGACGGCCGGATTCCTGGACTCGAGCGACAGCGGCCCGATTTCGTCCAGCGTCAGCCCCAGGTAGCGGGAAATGTTCTCTAAAAACTGACCCGAGCCGGACGCGCATTGTCCGGTCATCATGTAGTTGTGCACGCGCGCGCCATGCTCCAGCGAAATCACCCGGTTAAAGAGCGCTCCCAAATCCGCCACCGACCGGATTTCGGGATGATAGTGCCACGCTCCCCGCGCATGCGTCGTCATGCTGTAGAAATGCCCGCGCTTGCGCGTAATCAGTTCGCCCTCGCCGGTGGAGGCCACGTACAGCAAATCGTCGAAGGACAAACGGCGCCGCTCCAGCAATTCCGCCACTACGCGCTCCGCGACGTGCGCGGGATTCCGCTTGCGGATCTTCTCGTTGATGACTTCCACGATCTCCGGCTGCTCGCCATAGTCAACCAGCGCAAACTTGACAAAGCTGCTGCCCACGTCAATCCCCAGCGTATAGTTCATGCATGTGCTCCTTTCCTGCGCAGCCCGAAGATCGCCGCCCCAAGGGCGCCCATGAAGATCGAGTCCGGATGGAGATTGATGGTCAACTCGCCATAATTCGTGCGCGTCATGTTACTCACGTACTTGACCACCGCGGCATTCCGGGCCACGCCGCCCGTGAACGTGAACTCGTTTCGCGCACCACCCGATCTGGCCAAGAGCGCGAATGCCCGCTGCACGATGGCCAGATGCAGCCCGGCCAGGACATTTTCCTTGCGCTCCCCTAAATTGAGGTGCTCGCGCAATTCCGCGCCGGCGAACACCGTGCATGTGCTGCAGATATTCGTTTCATGATCGGCGGCCATCGCCAGCGGCCCCAGCTCACTGACGCTGATGCTCATCTCGTCGGCGATGTATCCCAGATAGCGGCCACAGCCGGCCGCGCAGCGGTCATTCATCTGAAAACTCGTGACCAAGCCGTGCTCATCCACCTGAATCGCCTTCGTGTCCTGCCCCCCGATGTCTAAGACCGTGCGCGTCTCCGGAAAGTAATCATGAGCCCCGAGTGCGTGACAGAGAATTTCAGACTTGATGTGCTTTTCTTCAAACGGCAGCAACTGCCGCCCGTAACCGGTGCCGATATAGTCCGTCGGGTCCAGCGAAATGGCCGCCACCTCGCGCAGGTATTTCCGGATCAGCGGCCAGACGATGCCGGTCTCGGCCGGCATCAGTTCCAGCGAGCGCTCCGTGAGTTCCGCAAAATCGAAACTGATTATCTGATTTTCCACCGGGTTGATCGAGCGGTCGTAAACGGAAACCAGTCGATCAAACGTCAGGCGGTCGAACTTGTCGATCATTCGCATGAAGGTCGCGCTGAACAGATCGCGAAAGAACTGCGAGGTGCTGTTTACCTGACCGTCAAAGAAGCGAGTGCGAATTGCTTCCAGCGTCTGCTGCAGAGCGGCCTGCAGCCTCTCAGCCAGGTCCGCGCGGGACGAATCGTGCTTGATGCTGTCCGTCATCGCCGTCGCCAGTCGCTCGTGCCGCGACAGGTACTGGAGGAAGTGAAACCGGCTGTCCAGCAAGTCGAAGATCCGCGCCCACTCGACCGGGCTGCCGCCATCCGCCTCCACCCGGCGACGCAGCAGCGAAAAGCGAGAGTTGAATTCGGCTTCCATGCGGGCGATTTCCGCCGCCACGTTGTAGTCCGAGCGCGTATTGGTAATCCCCCGGCCGATAATCTCGCCGGTGGGGTCAAGGATGATGGCCTTGGACGTCGTGGAACCCAGATCAATGCCCAAATAGACGATCACGCGATCACCCTCGCCCGCGGTTGCAGCTCTTTGCGCTGCTCCAGCATTTGAAAGAACGAGTCCAGCCGGTTCTTGATATTCGAGTACGAGTAGTAGCGCGGATCCACCAGATCCGTCTCGATGAAGCCGACCGGGATGCCCCGCCGCTCCTCAATGTCCCGCATCATCGCCAGCTGGCCGGCGGAGAATGAATTGCAGCTCTTGATCGAATTGATGACCAGCCCGTCGGCGTCGCAATCCGTAATGAACTTCTCGATCAGCTCGATGCGCTGCGGCAGATTGCGGTTCGTGTAGCAGCCGAGGCAATACTCCGCGAGGCTGCCGAGCGGGTCATCCGGCGAGTGCCGAAAGCCATAGTCATACAAACCGCCGACACGCGTGTAGGTGGATCCGACAAAGACCGCACCGTGATCGTAGAACAACTTCCAGAAATCGCGAAAATTCGTCCAATTCGGCGGCCCTTCGACCACCAGGCGATACTTCTCTTCCGTGATCGCGCCGTCAGGAGTAATCGGCCCCAACTTATGCGCGATGCGGTACTGAACCTCTTTCCAGAGCTCCTCGTAATACCCGACGCAGGCCGGCGACCCGCGAAACGAAGTGAAGATCGGCCCGATGTAATAGACCCCGCCGAAGTACGCATCAATCGGCGAGGGCTTGTGGCGCGCGGATTCAAAGACGTTCATCAGCAAATCTTCCGCCACCGCCGAACGCGACAGGCACTCCGCCAACACCGTGTCGCTCAGCCGCTTCCCCGCTACTTTTTCGAATTTTGGGATCACGTCCTTCGTGAGCTGATCCTTGATGTACTTCACCGCCGCGGGATCAACCCGGCCGTCGGCCTGATACGGGATGTGCAGCATCGCGATTTCGGCATGGGGATACAGACGTCGCAGATTCTCAAACCACTTCATGAACACGAAGCAACCTGTATAGCTCAGCAGCAGGATGTCCGGCGAGGGGAGCAATTGATCCGTGGGCCCGATGTTCCCTTGCAGCATCATCCCGATATCGCATTTCACATACGAGCAGACATCCTCCGGATAGCCGACGTCCTCCGCTTCCCGAATGAAATCCCCGGACTTCTTGCGCATGCCCGATTGTAGGGAGTTAATCTCGGGATACACCGGCAGCATGTCAAAGGCGGTGATCAATTCCGTCAAGTTGCCCGGAACAAACGTGTAGGCGACCTTCTTGCCGGTTTCCTTGACCTGCGACAGCGCCATGAAATGATCAGACAGCATCTGCTTCTGCTTGATCATGCTGTTCTCTTTTTGGACGTCCATCGTCAGTCCCATAGCTTGATCATGTCCGCAAACGTGCCCGCTTGCTCTTTTACCACGTGAAACTGCCCGAGATTCTCATGATACTGAAAACTGATGTGTCGAATGTGACTGCGGTCCATCGCCTTTTCCAACAACGGCCGATCCAATAAGGCCGGATCACAGAAGCTGGGAGCGCAGAAGATGACTCCGTCAGCCCGACGCTCTCGGACTTGCGCTACCAGCTGCTCTTCCTTCGGATGGTCCCCATCATATACCGCGGAGGAATACGTGCTTTTCGTCAAGTAGGCGTCCACCAGTGCCGCCAGTGGATCAGCGGTGTCGTCAGGAATGGGATCGCCCATCCACTGCAACCCAAGCTGAAAGTCGTCTTCCACAATATAGCAGCCCGCGTTTTCAATCGTTCGAATCAGGCCCAACGGCGGCTGCTCGCAGAAGGAGCCGCTGACAACCACGCGGATCTTGTCTTCCGGCAGGGCATCGCGCTCCGCAAGTTGCGGCATGACCCGCCTCACAAAAGCATTATGATCTTCAATGGTCAGGGTCTGTCCGGCCCGCAGGATCAGATAGTATTCTACCGCTGAGACTTTATGCGGACTCGCCGCGCGAAAGTCGCTCAAGTCCTTGACCAGCCGCCGGTTTTCGTTGTAAAGGCTAATCGAGTGATTCAACGCCGCCACGTCGCCGGCCACGCCATTCAGGCGCGCAAGATCTTCGGATAGTTGCCGCAAGGCTGTCCGGTAGAAAACGCCGCCTACTTCCGGATCAAAGTTCTGCGGAAAGTCAAGATACCGAATCAGCTTGGCGTTGAACTTGAGCTGAAAGATCCCCGACAAATTCCGGATCACGTCGCAGATCGCCGGGAAGATGAAGCCGTCGAATGCGTCGAGGTTGCCGTTCAGCGCCATTTCGATCACGGTGCGCGGAAGGTGGCAAATATAAGATTGAAAATAGGCATCACCCTTCACCACCGGAATCCGGTCCCCCGCGCCAAACAAACCCACGGGCAGCATGCCGTGAGCGTGAATGATCTCCCGGGGAATATAAATGGGCAGAAATCCGATCACCCGCCGGGATGGATTCTGCCCTTTCCAGTCACGTACATAGGCAAAGCTCAGATCATTGAATAATCCTTTGGCCTGATCGAGCGATGCCGCGAGATCTGTCTGCTGATGTCGAACCATCGCATCAGCAACGCTGTTCATCATGATGCCGCCGTCACTGAAAGTTGGGTGTTGTTGTCGGACTCGCAGCCATCTCAAACCTCGTTTCAGACCTAAAATATCGTTCCCAAGAGTCGGAATCGTTCAGATTCAACAATACACGCGAGTCTGTCACGGGCACCCGGAGCGCCGCGCCGATGGCTTGTTGCCTGCGGATCTGCCAGTCCAGCCGCGAGTCCGGCGATGATGTATCAAGTGTCGTAAGCTCTCTCAGATAGCCACGGCTCAGCAGCACGGGATGCCCGCCGCGATTGTCAAATTGCGGCTGCACTGCGCAAATGCCGTCACCCATCGCTTGTGCGAGTGCGTGTAACACGGTTGCTGAGGGTACCGGAGTGTCAATGGGAAGATAGAACGCCGCCGGAAAATCCGTGGCGCTCTCGATCCAACTGCCGGCCTGCGCTAACGACGAAAGGGGACCTAACTCCGGTGACGGATTCTCCAGTAGCTGCAATGAGCATCCACCGCATTTCGTGGCTCCGGACCGCCCGGTCAGCGTGCAGCCCAAAGCTTCCAGATAGCGATCGATGTCGTACCCCAATACGAGCACGACCACCCGCCCGCCGGCCTCAGCGTAAAACTGACACTGAATTTCCAGCCACGTCCGCCGAGCGTGCTGCAACAACCCCTTGGGGCTGCCCACACGGCTCGACTTCCCCGCCGCCGGCAGTATCAGTGGGATTTCCGCGAGTTCCATAGTAGTCCGCCAGGATCTCCGCCGCCACGCTAATCGCGATTTCTTCCGGCGCCTTCCCGAACCGGCCGATTCCGACCGGGCACCTCACGCGCTGGATTGCTTCCGGCGTGAACCCGAGTGCGGTCAAGGAACGGCGGAAATGGGTCCATTTCGAGCGGCTGCCGATCAACCCGACGAAGCGCAACGGCCGATTCAACAAATCCGTCAGAATTTCAAAGTCTTCGAAATGCTCGGGAGTCATGATCACGGCGTAGCTCACATCTTCGTTCCAAGCCACGCCCGGATTGAACTCACGCCATCCCATCGCATGCCGCACGCAGCTTTCCGGAATTCGCGCATCGCGAATCCAGTGCTCCCGCGCATCAATCAGGTGAGTGGTGAAAACGGTGCCCTCCAGCACGCGGCTCAAAGCCTGCCCGACATGTCCCGCGCCAAAAATGCATAGTTGGGGACCGCAGTTCACCAGTTCCATCAGCAGTTCCATTCCGCCCCCGCAGCATTGACCGTGGGCAGCCGTCAGTGGATAATTGAATATCCCGCCTGTACGCCGCTCCAGGCAGTTCAGCGCGTCGCGAATCGCGAATTGCTCGACTTGGCCCCCCCCGATCGTACCAGCAATCGAGGCGTCGGCGCAGACGATCATTTTGGCGCCGCACTCGCGTGGTGTCGAACCCGCGGTCCGACAAACGGTTACTAACACCGCCGCGCGGGTCTCGCGCCGCAAGCGTGCCAAGGCTGATACCCAGTCCCACATATGACTTGACTCGAGTTGCCCGATGCAGAAGAGGCCACACCAGCGAAGGGACGTCGTGGCCGGACGAGGGAAGAATGGAAGTTAGAGCGGAAACGAGGTGCTTGGGTCAAGGTCATCCCTCGCGACAGGGCTCGCCCAAGTTCAGCAGAGATAACCCGGAATTGGAGATTGCGAGGAGGCAGAAGGCGACCGACGATCCACGTGGATAGTCCCTCACGTTCGCCGGTTACTTCACGATGGTAACGTTTCCAATATAATGCCGTTCACTCGACAATGCAATGACTACGCTTCGCTCATTTAAATCTGACTCAAGTAGTCGACTTTGAAATCGGATAAGATAAGTCCACTTTATTAAATGCAGGCGCTTTTTGATAGACGTGCGTTCGGCTTTGGAGAGAACGAACAGTTCGCACGGTCTGAAGTCCCGCCGCGCTGGCCGCTCAATCCGCTTCCGCTCCCTCGCTTGCCGGCGCCGAGCGGAGTATCGAGCAGACGTACGGCGAACATCCATCGGAAAGCTCCGTCACCGTCGCTCTTCGGCTGAGGTTCCGCATGCCTCCAGCCCAATGCGAAGCAAACGCGCGCATGCGTATAGGGTCGTGATGAGTCGGGAGAAGCCGCTGAACTAAAGTGGATCAATTGAGTCTGATTAACGTAAATCGCGAAAATACCCGGTATGACTTGAATCCTGAGAAGATTGGCTCTAAATTGTCCGCCGTGGTCGATCCCCCTCGCGGATCGCCCCGAAGCCAAAGCCACTCGAAAGCCGCCATTCCTGCTCTCGGGTGCTGCGCGATGGCCAACCAGCTTTCCAGCATTGCAGCAGACCGGGCAGATATTCCCACACAAAAATCCTCCATGAACCGTGGTTCGGCGGTCCCCAGCAACTTTGAGTCGTTTCGGCGGCAGGCGGCGATCTGGATCCAGCTCAGCCTGCTGGTCATGGCCGCTCTGATGGCCGTTCACGTCGGGTTTACCCGAGTGATGGGTTATCCCAGCCAGGGCTTGGTCATTCTATTCGCGGCACGATTCATCGAACAACTGGGGGAATTGGTTTGGCTGCAAAATCTCAAATCCCCGCTCAGTGAATCGGCCATGGGGCGCTATCTGCTGGCGACCGTCATTCTGGGAGTCGGCTTCGCCTTCGCCGCTTCGATGCTCAGCAACGTGCAGGAATCACACTATGCCGCGCTGATGGTGTTGCCGATCATCGTCGCCGCCGCAAGCCATGCGCCGCTGTGGATCACGCTGCTGACGGTGGGCGTCAGCGGATGCCTGACCATCTTTCAAGTGTGGTACTTCTATTGGCGCGAACCCCATCTCACGGAATACTACGAGGCGGCAACGGTGGTGCTGATCTATGTCGTTGTGGCCCTCGTCGTCCACCTACTTGTGACCATGCTGCGACATCGTGAACAGGTGCTTGAGCAGAGTGTAGCGGAATTGGCACAGACGCAGGACCGACTGGTGGTTGAAGAAAAACTCGCCGCCGTGGGCCGGCTGGCAAGCGCAATTGCACACGAGATTCGCAACCCCGTATCGACCATCTCCAGTTCGTTGGAGTCCGCCTCGTCCGAATCGTGCGCCCCCGGGTTACGCGATGAACTGCTGGGCATCGCCAGGAATGAGGCGCATCGGATGGAGGTACTGACAACCGATTTTCTTTCGTATGCCCGGCAGCGGCCGCCGGAGTTGCGGCGGACCCAACTCGCTTTGACGCTGGACTACGTGCGAGATGTCGTGCAAGGGTACGCGCTGGCGGCCCGGGTCAGGATCGAGACGATTTGTGCACAGGATGATGCCTTTACTTGTGATCCGTTCCAGATCTATCAGGCGTTGATTAATCTCACGCGGAATGCCATTGATGCAAGTTCCCCCGACAGCGCCATTGTGCTGCGAGCAGAGCGCAAGGGGCAGGCCTTCGTGTTTGGAATTGAGAATGCCGGCGAACCCGTCCCGGACGACGTGCTGCACAGAATCTTCGAGCCGTTCTTTACGACGAAGTCGAGCGGAACCGGTTTAGGATTGGCGATCGCCCGCAAGATCGCGGAGGGGCACGGCGGCAGCTTGGAACTGGTGAGCAATCTTCCCGGACAGATTCGGTTTGAACTAACGATTCCCAACATGGAGTTGGCATGATCGGCGAGCAATCCTGATGGCCCGTATATTGGTCGCAGACGATGAGTCCAGCGCGCGGCGCGTCCTGGGTGTCATCCTCAAAGAAGAGGGGCATACCGTCATTGAAGCCGAGGGTGTGGAGCGGGCTTTCGAGCTGTTCCGCTCCGTTCCGCTCGATCTCGTCATTTCGGATCAGAAGATGCCGGACGGAAGCGGAATGGCCTTGTTGGCGAGCTGTCGCGAAGAAGACCCGACGATTCCGATCGTCATGCTGACGGCGTTCGCCTCGGTGGAGCTTGCCGTGCAAGCGATGCGGGAAGGGGCGTTTGATTTTCTGACCAAGCCCTACACTCCGGATGTCGTACGGGGAGTCGTGCGGCGGGCCGTGGAACGAACCGAGCTGCTTCGCGAGAATCAGCTCTTGAAACGAGAGGTCGAGCGGCAGGACATCTTCGCCGGGATTCTCGGTACGAGCGCGGCCATTCAGCAGGTGAAGGCGCTCATTCAGAAGGTGGCCCGGACCAATGCTACGGTGTTGATTACCGGTGAAACGGGATCGGGGAAAGAACTCGCCGCGCGCGCAATTCACAAAGGCAGCGCGCGCGCGGAGAAGCCGTTCGTGGCCGTAAACTGCAGCGCCTTTCCCGAACCCTTGTTAGAGAGCCAGTTGTTCGGCCATGAAAAGGGAGCATTTACCGGCGCGGACAAAACGCGCCATGGACTGTTTGAAGCCGCACACCTGGGAACACTGTTCCTCGACGAGGCCGGCGAGATGTCGTTGCCACTGCAAGCGAAATTGCTGCGGGTGGTCGTCGATGGCGAGTTTACCCGGGTGGGTTCGACCGTCTCGCGGACGGTGGACGTCCGAATCGTCGTGGCTACGCATCGCGATCTCTGGCAGCGAACCCGGGACGGCCTGTTCCGGGAGGACTTGTACTACCGACTCGCCGTGGTGCCGATTCAGATGCCTGCGCTGCGCGAGCGCCGTGACGATATTCCGCTACTCGCTGAGCACTTTCTAAGATCAATCGAGACCGACGAGAATCTCCCGCAACGGCGGTTGTCGTCAGCCGCGAGCGAATCGCTCATGGACTACGCATTCCCCGGAAACGTCCGTGAACTGCGCAACTTGGTCGAGCGCGCAAACATCCTTGCTTCGTCTGACGTGATCGGACCCGAGCATTTTCCGGTCTCGCCGTCCGCGGGCTACCCGAGTACAGGGCCGAACTCAGCGGCACAGCCGTCCGGCATCGGCAGGTGGGTGAATTCGCTTCCGGCCGAGATCGCGTTGGGGTCGATGCTGGCGGAAATCGAAAAGGCACTGCTGGTGCGGGCGCTCAGCGCGGCGGGTGGAGTGCAAGCGGTAGCGGCGCGCAGGCTTGGCATTTCGAGGAGCGACATGCGCTACAAGATGAAGAAGTATGACCTAATGCTCTAAGATCGCACGCGGTTTGTGCCCCGGTGCACGTTCCAGTTTCTTTACAAACGTCAGCCCGACCGTTCAAAAATTTTGACAACGGTCGGGCTTCTTCTATCGGCGACGCACATTCTATGTCGTTGTCTTTTCAGGTGATTGGGTCGATTGGCATACATATTGTTTTAGCACTTGCCATGCTATGCCGCTCGATCACAAGCCCGGCGACTTCAGGCGGCATTCCGCGGGCGCGCTTCCATGGCGACCAATATCTTGCTTCACGAGCGCGGACAAGTATGAGAACGTAAATTGACAGACGATGTGATGCGAGCCGCTCGTTCGCACGTGTTGCGGGCGGGCGGCTCGGTGACTCTTCAGCCAAACCACACCAAGTCGAGGCTCCCGATGCTACCACCTCCGCCGAGCTGGGATGGACTCCATCCCTTGATCATCCACTTCCCGATTGCGCTGCTCATCACCGCTCCCCTGCTCATCATCGCTGCCCTGGTTCTGCTGCGGCAACGACACGGACTGATGATCGCCGCGTTTCTGCTGATGGCATTGGGATCCGCCGCCGCGTTCATCGCCGTTTCGACCGGCGAGGCCGCGGGAGAACTCGCCGAACGAAATGCGACGGTGAGTGCCGCGATCGAGCAGCACGAAGAGCTGGCGGAGCTCACGCGCAGTCTGTTCACGGTCTTGACTGTCATGTTTGCCGCTATTGTGTTCGGACCCGCGCTACTCAGAAAGAGGCTGGCCGCCGTGTCGCAAACGATTGTCATGCTGGCGTTCCTGGTGTTTTACTCCGGGGGCGTGCTGCTCCTCGCCAATACCGCCCATCAGGGAGGCCGACTCGTACACGAACTTGGGGTGAAAGCCATGATGACCACGGCAGAGCAGAGGGCAGCCGCGACTACCGTGAACTTGGGGTGTGCGGAATCGTCTCATTCCGATTCCGATTGAGAGTAGTCCGCCGACGCGCAATCCGGATGCCAAGCCTGGCGAACCGAAGCGGACCACGGTAACCGATCATCGTTACACTCTGACGCCTCGGTAGTTGACGTAGTACATTCAGTCCGAGAGCGGCGCCGACGATGAGTGCGCAGAACTTTATCCAATGACACGGCCAACGAATCGGCACCGTCAGAACGAAAGGAACTAAGCCAGTGAGGCCAAGCACAAGTTCGGGGACCCGCTCCGCGTCGGGAATCGGCAGGTTGTCAATCCTGCTGCTGGTTCTCAGCGTGCAGCCGTTCGCGGCGTTTGCTCAGGATTGGTCAACTCTCAATGGCGGAGTACCCTACTGGGTGCATGCGCTGACTGTCTATAACGGCGACCTTATCGCAGGGGGCGAAGCCCCGGGATACATTCGCCGCTGGGACGGTTCGGCGTGGGTTCCGCTGGGAAGCGGGCTTTCGGGACAGGTGGACGCGCTCACAATTTACAACAGCAACCTGATCGCCGGGGGACATTTCTTCATGGCCGATACGCTCGAAGTCGGCTTCATTGCAAGCTGGGACGGCAGTTCGTGGATTGACTTGGAGGGAGGGACAAACAGCATCGTGACCGCGCTGACTGTTTACAATGGCAATCTGATCGCCGGTGGCTACTTCACGGATGCAAACGGTCCCGCTAACTATGTCGCGCAATGGGATGGGCACGCTTGGTCGCCCCTGGGAGTCGGGGTGAATAGTCAGGTGATGGCGCTCACGACCTACGGTACTGGTCTGATTGCGGCGGGGTTCTTCTCGACAGCGGGCGGGGTGAGTGCGATGCACGTAGCCGCCTGGAACGGCACTTCGTGGTCGCCGCTGGGCGCCGGAGTCAACCCGCTCGTTTACGCGCTGACCGTCTTCAACGGCCACCTCATCGCGGGGGGGAATGCCAGTTGGGACGGCACGGCCTGGACACCATTGACTGCTGCCGATGGGCCCGCCGGCAGCGTCATGGCGCTTGCCGTGATGGGAAATGAGTTGATCGCCGGAGGTAACTTTACGACGGCGGGTGGAGTACCCGTGAGTTCTATTGCCAGTTGGAATGGTGCGACTTGGTCATCAATGAACGGCGGCATGTTCAATAACGGTTCGGCGATCTGGGTGTTTGCCCTACACCCGTATGGAACCGGCTGCGCGGCCGGCGGGATCTTCCGCTCCGCAGGAGCGACCAGCGCACAGAACACGGCGATCTGGATGCCCGCCACTGCACCTGACCTCCTGCCCGTCCTGGACCTCGCGATCCAGTCTGTGGGAGACAGCATCACATTGCGCTGGACCGGACGGGGCAATCCGGCGTTCGTGGTTCGTGACGATATGGCAGCGGACGGTGCCTTTGCCAACGTTGTTGCGGCGACCCAGGACACGTTCATCACACTACCGCTTGATTCTGCTGCTCACGCCAGGCGCTTCTATGCCGTCCATGCGACGGACCAACTACCTTGAACACGGGTTGACGCACGGCCATTTTCCCTATCCCTCGTTCGCTCACATCTTCGCAAACCTGCCCCTCTGGCAATTCACTCAACATTGCTGCCAAGTGTGATGCACAAGTCCGACTTGTGGCACTTGGAAGTTTGCCGGTCATTGGATTCGATATGTTCACCTCACGCCAACTCGGTCGAAAGCTCACCCAAATGCAAAAGACACTCATTTCTGTGTTCCTCATGTCTGTGATCTGTGCGCTTATGGTGGCGCACGCGAAGCCCAGCCGTCCCGTTCCCATCCGGACACCCCCTCCTGCGGTGACTCTCACGCGCGGCGGTCCTGCACTGGCGACGCTGCCGTGGTCCGAAAACTTTGAGACCGGTGCGCCCGGTTGGGTGACCAGCGGTTTCTTCAACGTGATCGCCGATCCGCAGTTGCAGCAGGTCATGAATCCGACCATCAATCCCGCGCTCGTTACCCTGCCGGATGCTGGTACATTGCCAAGCGCCCACGGCGGGAATCATGCGCTCTGGTATGGCGAGGCGTCAACCGGGACGTTTATCGGAGCGGATTTCTACCATAACCAGCCGCCGCTTTCGGGTGGGACTTCGCAGCTTCCGAACACCGGCTGGGCCATTACGCCGGATTTGGATCTGACCTCGGTTACCGATGCCACACTTAGTTTCTGGACACTATGGGAAGTGGAAGGCGTGGACATCCCGTGGTATGACGTCATGTATGTGGAAGCATCCATCGACGCCGGAGCAACGTGGTCCGCGGTCGGCAGTGGGGCGTTGAATCCGCTGAACGACGTGAACACGAACGCCAATGTTGGCTACAGTTCGGGAGGAATCGGCTTACCGCCGGCCTGGGTACAGCACAGCTTCTCGCTGGCGGACTTTTGCGGCAACGCGTGCTGGCTGCGATTCCGCTTTGATACCGTGGATCAACTTTATAACGGATTCCGCGGTTGGTTTATCGACGACATCTCGGTCGAAGGAACCGGACAATCACTGGGCCCGATCATCACCGATGTGATTCCCGGGGCAGGGCAGCCTGATGACATCATCTATGTGCACGGGCAGAATTTCCAGAGCGGCGCCACGATTACCCTCGGCGGCCTGAATACAACGTCTGCGGTCCTGTCGAATGTACTTGCGCAATTCATCGTGCCTGTGCTGCCGGACGGAAACTATGATGTGACGCTTACAAATCCGGACGGCCAGTTCGATGTTTGCACCGCATGCTTTGAAATCACACCAGTGCAAGGTCCGCAGATCTCATTTGTGGTTCCAAACTGGGCCTATCCGGGCATTCCGACGCCGATTATCATCGAGGGACAAAACTTCGATCCGGCAGCCACCGTAACGATCGGCGGGCAGTTGCCCACGGACATAGTCGTGGTGACTCAGGAACGCATTACCTGCACAACTCCGGCCACATTGGGATTAGGTTTTCATGCTGTGCGGGTGACGAATCCCGACGGTCAATTCGACCAGTGCACCGGTTGCTTTGAAGTGCGCATCCCGGAACCTCCGACGGAAGTCGTCATCAATCATGTGCTCAACGACATCCAGTTGAACTGGCGTCCGGCGCCGTGGGTTGGAGCGGAGTATCGAATCTTTCGCGACACGGAACTGAACGGTACTTTCAGCCTGATGGTTGGCGACGTGCGGGACACATTCTTCGTTGACAACAATGTGCTCGTCGATCCGGACGTTCGACTGTTCTACATCGTCAAGGCCTACGTACCGTGATGCCGAGTTGTGAAAGCATCGAATTTTGGCCGACGGCGTGAAGTGCCAGCATGACTCTTCAGCCCCGAGCAGGCTCCTCAGCGATGGGGAGCCTGATCTCTATTGGGCGCCGCCGGACTCATGCGCACTTTAGACGGCAGTTGCCGCCCGCGCCTGCCGCTGACGCTCGTTTGCCAACGTCTCAATTCCGGTGGTTCTTCTTCGTTCGCCTCATTTACGCGGGTCGCTGTCCGAGCAGGAGTTAGCCATTCTCCATAATATACGCTTATCGTCCATGCCTGAAACGCATTGCACAATTGGCGACGTCTAACAACGGCCTTGACAATGCCACCATGAACTTATATATTGCATCACAGTGCGTCCGACAAGTCGTCTGATTGTCGGCGACGTAATCGCCCGGCGATAAAGACCTCGATCGTGCTCAACTTATGACCTTTACCTGCCGGTGAGGTCATTTTTGTTTCAATTTCCGCAACATCAATCGTATTGAAATACGGGGTGGCTTCAACCCCGCTCAAGGGCGAAAAATCAATTGCATAGGGAGGCGATTATGCGCAGAACTATTCTGGTTTTCATGGCCTGCTTCATTGCGCTGTCGGCACAGCTGTTGGCCGAAGTACCTCAGAGCATCAACTACCAGGGCTACTTGACCGACACCGTTGGCGCTCCGCTGGACACGATTGTAATCGTCTCATTTCGGATCTACATTGTACCGACCGGTGGCGCGGCAATCTGGACGTACTCGCAAGCCTGCACGGTGCAGACCGGACTCTTCAGTTGCCTGGTTTCATTGCCACCGAGCGTATTCGCTGACACGAGTCGATGGCTTGGGGCTACAGTGGGGAACAATAGCGAAATGACACCACGGGCGCGGCTGGTCTCCACGGGCTACTCGTACGCCGTTGGTACCGTGGACAGCGCGCGCGGCGGAACGATCAAGGGCGACTTGATCGTCACCACCAAGATCTGTACGGGAACGGGAACCACTAATCCCGGTGCAGAGTCATTTGCGGCGGGATTCGGGAACTCCGCAGGCGGGTCACAGTCAAGTGTGACCGGCGGGAATAGCAATTCGGCGGCGGCCGATCAGAGCTTCGTGGGCGGGGGCTGGGACAACGACATCTCATCGGGAGCGTTGCGCGGCGCAATTGCGGGCGGCAGGTGGAACCGTGTAACGAACCAGCTTGCTGCAATTGGTGGCGGTGTGTCGAATGTGACGGCCGGTCAAGGCAGCTTCATCGGTGCCGGTGGAAACAACGCCGCTCGCGGGGAATATTCCGTTGTCGGGGGCGGCGGCGGGAGCACCGCAATCGACTCAAACTCCGCGCGCGGTAACAGCTCCTTCATCGGCGGCGGGCGTCGCAACAGCACCACCGACTCCATGGCCGTGGTCGTCGGAGGGCAGAGCAACGCCGCGGACTACGGCGGGTTCGTCGGCGGCGGGCGGAGCAACTCCGCGACCGGCGACTACGCGGCTGTTGCCGGAGGAGCATTTAACATTGCGAGCCCACGCGAGAGCTTCGTTGGCGGCGGATGGGACAACAGTGTCTCTGGTGTCGGCTATCGTGGCATGATCGGCGGTGGAAGCTGGAATCGACTTACCAATCAAAACGGTGCCATCGGCGCAGGATTCTACAACACGGTCGGAGGCCAATGCGGATTCGTCGGTGCCGGAGGGTACAATTCGGCCCGCGGCGAGTTCTCGGTCGTGGTCGGGGGAGGTGGCACGCTGGCGGGCGACAGCAATAGCGCCCTCGGCGACTACGATGCAATTGCCGGAGGGAGAAGTAATAGCACCAGAAATCTCGGGTCCTTTGTCGGAGGAGGATTGGGAAACAGCGCCGGCGGCGACCACGCTACGATCGCCGGAGGCAACGCGAATGATATCGATGCCAACAAGGCAACGATCGGCGGAGGAGTTTCTAACAGCATCGGGGGGTACGGCGGAACGATCGCCGGCGGCGGCGCGAACTCGGTTGGATGGGAGTACGGTACCGTGGGGGGCGGCTTCCAAAACGGGATCACCGGGCCCTATTCGACAGTGGCTGGAGGCTTTCTGAACTTGGCCGCAGACTCCGCCGCATTTGTCGGAGGCGGCAAGTACAACCATGCGCGCGGACGGTTTGCCGTGGTCGCCGGTGGCGGTGGCACCTCCGCGACGGATTCCAATAGCGCAACAGGAACTCGCGCGGTGATCCTTGGTGGTTCCGCCAATAGCTGCTCGGGCGCCTCCGCCATGATCGGAGGCGGAAGCCACAACAACTCCACGGACGATGGCACCGTTGTTTGCGGCGGCTCTTACAACGATGCAACGGTGGATCGGGCATTCGTAGGCGGCGGTTGGGACAACAACGCGTCGGGCACGGAATCCGCCATCGTCGGTGGCCGATGGAATCAAGCCACCAGCAGCTATGGATTTGTCGGCGCCGGGACGGCGAACGGCGCGTATGGCTCACGCTCCGGCATCGTCTGCGGCGACCAGAACTTCGCCAGAGCGTCGTACTCGTTCATCGGTGGCGGAGGCGGGAGTGGCGTCGACTCCAATTCAATTGTCGCTCAGCACTCCGCTATCGTTGGCGGCCGCAGTCACTACATCTCCGGCACCTCCGCTTTCATCGGCGGTGGATATGACAACCTTATCAGCGGCACTGCCGGTGTGATCGGCGGCGGTCAAGGCGATTCGGTCACGGCATCCTTCGGCATGGTTCCCGGCGGATACTACAATAAAGCCGCCGGGCAATACTCGTTCGCGGCCGGCCGGCGGGCCAAAGCGAATCATGACGGCAGCTTTGTCTGGGGCGATTCCTATGACGGTGACGTCGCATCCGATTCGACGAACAGCTTCACCGTCCGCGCGTCCGGCGGCATTCAGATGTTCACCAATACGGCTGGCACCGCGGGTGTGCAGGTGTTCGCGGGATCGTCCGGCTGGGTGATCGTCTCCGACTCCACCAGAAAACGGAATATTCGCGACGTCGATACCCGGAACCTTCTCGAGCGCGTGGCGCGACTGCCGATCAAGCAGTGGAGCTACAAATCGCAGGATCCCACCGTCGAACATATCGGCCCGATGGCACAGGACTTCTGGAACCTGTTCTGCATCGGCGATGACAGCCTGAGCATTTCGACTATCGACCCCGATGGAATTGCGCTGGCCGCCATTCAGCAACTCTACAAGGAAGTGCTCGAACTGCGTGCCCGCGTGCAAACGCTGGAGGCCGCGGAGCAGAAGGCCCTCAATCAGGACCACTAACATGAAACAGATCATCGTGCTGCTATTCGCAGCCTCATGTGTACTTGCCCAACCGCAACAGAGCGAGAACTTTCGGATCGCGAAATCTGTGATCGATGCCGGCGGCGGCGCAAGTGCTTCGACGGATTTTCGATTGGTTTCCGCGTTCGGCCAGCCTTCGCCGATCGGTGCCCAGTCATCGGAAAGTTTCCATCTCTACGCGGGCTTTCTGTCGCCGGTGTTCGCCGCGGGTGAATTGAATCCGATTGATGACCTGGTTATTCGTCGGCAAGCCGGCCCGACCGCAAACGTACTCTTGCATTGGGGACGGATTGCTCATGCCGCGCAGTACAAGATCTATCGCTCGACGGACCCGCTGTTTGTTCCCGGTCCAAGCTCGCAAATCGGGGTTGTTGTAGATACTTCGTTCACGGACGTCGGGGCGCTCGGCTTGCCCGCGTGGCGCTACTACTACGCCGTGACAGCGGCGAACGCCGCGGGGTTGGTCGTGACACCGATCAGGGACATGACGGCAGCAGCAGGAGCTGGACAACCACCAAGCGAGTCAACGAGGGCGCCGGGCCACGTTCCAGAGGTTCGGCCGCACCGGGCTGCCGTAAAAGCCGTGACGGGTCGGCAGACCCGCTGATACGTGCTCCTGAATCCGTATGCAAAAGGCAGGCTCCTCAGCGATGGGGAGCCTGATCTTTTTCCGTTGAAAAGTGCGCGAGATTCGTGCATCAGACATCGTTCGCTCTGATGGCGAAGATCCGGCCCGATGAGCACGCCCCGGACGATGACGTCTCGGGGCGAATTGCTTGCGCTGTACGGTGCGAGATTGCGCTCATGGCGCCAGCGTGCGCACTGCATAGTACTGCGGACTCGGCGCGGCGTTTACCGCGAAGCTGTCCACAAAGGTCGTGTCCGTGGTCGCCCCGACGAAGTCCATGAAGTCGCCGCCCGCCGGATCGCCATGGAAGATGACATACTCATTGCCAATCCCCGTGATCGGACTCCAGTTTAACTTGACGTGCGGTGACGACACCGCGATCACAAGGTCACCCGGAGGAGTCAGGGTCACCCACGGTCGAATCTCCATGCAACCGGAACAAACATCAAACAGCCCATTGGGATTCTCGATGCGGATCGGCCGCGCCCCCAAGCCGAGGCCAAGCGGTGTCGTGCAGGTCAGGGTTTGATCATTGACGATGCTCAGATTCGTCACCGGAATACCACCCATGGTCACGACTGCGGCGGGATCGAATCGCTCGCCGGCGATCGTGATGGTCCGCGGGAGTCCGACATAGGCCCACGTCTGTGAGACAATCTGAATCTCGGGCGGCCGGATGTTATCAACCTGAAAGCACGAATGACAGATTCCAACTTGTCCGTCCGGATTCGTGATCATCACATCATAGATATCGCGACGCAGATTGGGAATGATGAGCTGTGCAAGGTCCTCGGCAAGAATCACTTCCGTGCAGGCCTCGCCCCCGATTGTAATCTGTGCGCCACTGTGAAAATTCTGGCCATGCGCGTGCACCAGATCATCCTGCTGCCCCAAGTGCGGGACCAGTTCCGTGATCACCGGACCCGGTATCGTGCCATCGGTCACCGCTATGTCGTCGATGATCCACCCGCGGAATCCGTTGTAGAGGGGGTCCACCGTGTCAAAGCGAAAGCGAATCCAGCCGTGACCGCCCGCGAGTCCGGTCAGCAGGAAGGCATGGTGCACCCACGCCCCGGTCTCACCGACGCCGCCCGAGCTATAGCCGACATGCGCGTTCGCATTTACATCATCCAGCGGATTCAATGAGCCACTGCCGACCGGCAGCCAGTTCAGCCCGCCGTCCGTTGAGGCTTCCACGAACATCATGTCAAACCAGGGCACGTCCACGCCTTCGATTTCCCACCATGTCCAGAATGTGAGAACCGGCTCAGTCGCGGTCGTAAGATCAAGCTCCGGGGAAATCGCCCAGCCAGTATTCGCCAGCTGCGACGTTCCGCCAGAGTGACTTGCCTGTATCGTGTCAAAATCCGCGCCGATAAATGAGCCGGTCACGTCTTCACCGTACCACAGCGAATGATTGCCGCTATGTGCAGCCGGAAGAAAGCCCTCGTCGGGGAGGGACACCATGCCGGGATTTATCAGTGGGTTCCGCACTTCGTGAGTCTGCGGATCCGCGATCACGTGGAAGAAACCCGAAGTGGTCCAATCCGCCCCACCCGACTCGAAATCTTCCGCCCACGGCAGCGTGACAATTGTGGCGAGCGGAGAGCGAACTGGGCTCGACGGCGGAGTTGTCCGATTGGGTACCGGGCGACTGGAGCCAGCATGGCCGGGGACCTGCGCCACTATGATAAGCAACAATGCCAAAGCGTTAATTCTTGGTTTCATGTCGATCCTGATGGATACCGGTTGAGGATGACTTCGAGCAGCGCCGGTGAAGCGCGGACTCGTTTGAATGTGTCATGTAGTTTTGCAATCGACATGCCATACTTGTTGCTCGTTGCATCCGCGCTCATTAACTCATTCCATTAAAGAGGTTAGGACTTACTCCCCGTCGGTGACAATGGGGTAGTTCGCCAGTGGATCCACCGCTGAAGCGGGGCGCACGTTCCACACTCCTTTACAACTCATTGATTTTGATTGAGCACTGACTGAGGCCTTGATGGGGCAGTTGTGAGCGAAGGCTTCGCAGCCACGAATCATCGAGTCTCGCGGAATCACCGCAGAGAAAGCCCGGACGACTTGTCCGGGCAAATGTGTTCATCGTGCCACGTTGCTTCAAATCATGGAGGATTCTCTACTCCTCATCCTGGTCTTTTCTCAGCATTCCGTAGCTCCGCATGATCCTATAGACCGTCTTGCGATCCACACCTGCCCGCGCCGCGACACGACTGATGTTGCCACGCTCTTCGCCATAGATCTGATCAAAGTACGCACGCTGAAAATCGTCAACAACCTTGTTCTTTGCGGTCTCATAGGACTCCGTCGAACTGACTACCAGCTTGCGGATGTGCGCCTTCTGCAGAGTCTCGGGCAGATCCGATTCGCGGATGATCGCGGTCATGGCCATGGAAACCGCATGCTCGACTACATTGCGAAGCTCGCGTACGTTTCCCGGCCACGGATAGTCCATCAGCCGATCCATAACTTGCGGCGAGAACTCGTCCACTTTGCGTCCGAACGCCTTGCAGACCTCGGCGAGAAAGCGCACAGCCAGAACCGGAATGTCCGCGCGGCGACTCCGCAACGGTGGAATCACGAGATTGACCACGGCCAGGCGGAAAAACAGGTCCTCGCGAAACCGCTGAGTCTTGATCGCCTCTTGAATCGGGCGATTGGTTGCCGAGAGGATGCGCACATCGAATGGGCTCTCACGATTGCCGCCCACTCGCCTCACGGTCCGCTCCTGGACGACGCGCAGGAGCTTCGCTTGCATGCCCGAGTCCATCTCCGTTACTTCATCGAAGAAGAACGTCCCGCCGTGCGCCTCATCAAGCAGCCCCTTCCGCGCCGCCACCGCACCGGTGAACGCACCCTTCTCATGTCCGAACAACTCACTCTCCATGAGCTGCGACGGCAATGCACTGCAGTTCACGGCAACAAACGGATGTCCGCCGCGCCGCGAGGATTCGTGTATCGCACGGGCAATTACCTCCTTCCCCGTGCCGGATTCCCCTTGGATCATTACGCTGACATCCGTATCCGCCACGCGCGCGACAATCCCCAGCACATTCTGCATCGCCGGATCAGCCGCCACCAGGCGCCCAGTTAACGACTGCCGCTCAAGCTCGAGTCGCAAGCGCCGGTTTTCCAGCACAAGATTGCGCTCCTTCAACACGCGCCGCACCAGCAAAATTAGTTGATCTTGAGAAAACGGCTTGACAATGTAGTCGGCCGCGCCAAGCTTCATCGCATCGACGGCGGTCTCGATCGTGGCATAGGCCGTCATCATCAGCACGGGAACGTCGGGATGGGAATACCGCAATTCCTCCAGAATGGCCATCCCATCCTTGTGCGGAATCATCAGGTCGGTGAGCACCAGATCCGGGTCATAGGCGCTTAAACATGCGCCCAATTCCCGTCCGTCGAGCAGCGTGCGGACGTCATAACCCTCCCGACCGAGCATCAAGTTGCAGTTGTCCAGCATATCGGGCTCGTCGTCGATCACCAGAATCTTCGGCTGTGGACTCATGACTGGGTGCTTTCCGGTTGGAGAATCGGGAAATGGAGCGTGAAAGTGGTCCCATGGCCGGGCATGCTGGCCACCATGATCGTCCCGTCGTGATCTTCGACAATTCGATAAGTAATGGCCAATCCCAAGCCGGTCCCGACGCCGACATCCTTGGTTGTGAAGAAGGGGTCGAAGATCCGTGACTGATGTTCGGGGGCAATGCCGGCGCCCGAGTCGATGACCTGAATCTGCAGGCGGTCATTCATCCGTTGCGCGATGAGGTCAATCGTCCCGCCGCGCGGCGTCGCGTCCATCGCGTTCACCAGCAAGTTGATGAAGACCTGCTCCAGCTCAACACTGTTTCCGCGCAAGGCGGGCAGGTCGGCGGTAATCCGCTGGTTGAACTGGATCCCGCGTTTTTCAATTTCCTTCTGTACCAGCATCAGCACACCGCTAAACACGGAGCTGAGCTGAATCGGCGACTTTCCAGTCGTTGATTTTCTGGCGAATGAAAGCAACCGGCTGACAATCTTCGACACGCGCTCGGACTGCCGGTGCATCATCGACAAATGGGTTTCCAGATCGGCGATCGGTCGTCCTCGTCGCAAGTCATCCAGCAGAATCTCAAGCCGGTTCTGGATGATCCCGACGGGGTTGTTGATCTCGTGCGCGACTCCGGCCGCGAGTTGACCGGTCGCTACCATCTTCTCCATCTGAACGAGACCCGCCTGAGCATCAAGCAACTGTTGAGTGCGCTGCTTGACGATGCTCTCGAGTTGCTCGTTTTGCTCGCGAATCTGATCCGCCAGCAGCACACGCTCACGATTTTCGGCGATGATCATGCGGTCCGCCCGGGTGGCGATCAACCAGACCACCAGGAACAAAGCAATGCCTGTGGCGAGCGTACTGAGCACGATCACAAAGCGAAGTTGTTCCACTTTGCGGTAGGTTCCGGCAACGTTCATCACGACCTCGAACACGATGCGAGCGGAGGTCCCGTCATGGGCCCGGATCGTGACCGGCACGTAGGCCAGCAGGTGATCCGTTGACCCGCTCGCCGAATCCATGTGGGCCGGTGTCGGCTCGAGAATCAGCTCTGAGGCGTTGTCTCCTGCCAGCGCTGACCTAAGCAGCGGGTTGCTGGTTTGAGCGCGGTGCTCCACGCTCGAGTCGGTCGAGAAAAGCACGCGCGCTTGCTGATCGTAATAGGTCACCCGTTCCACGCTGAAGCCGCTCACAAAGGTAGCTACGATGCCCGTCAACTCTTTGTGAGCCATCGGATTATCGTACGGGAATGAGTCGAAGCTTAGCTCCCACGGTGTCAAATAGAATTTGTCGATCGCCCAGGCCAAATGATTGACCGCGGCGACGGCGTAGTGTTCGGCCACCGCAATGAGATTGGCGCGACCGAGCCGGTAGGCGATGACACCCCCCGTTCCCACGATCAGGATGTCAAGCAGCACGAAATTGAGTGTGAAGAATCGTGTGAGTCCGGGCCGGATGAACATTTGGCTGCTCCAATTTGCCGTGTAAGATAAGTCTCCGCTCGCTGAGATACAATGGTAAATGGTTATCGGCAACTGTGGACTTTGTTCCACAGTGTTCAAGGACATTGATACTCAGGTAGTTATCGAGGAGTGTGGCGTTCATGCCCCAAGTCGGCCCGACCACGGCCTATATGATATCGTATAACAAGTTCGATTCGAATTGAGCATGTATGATTATTATTACTATATGGTTACAGCGCCATTTTGAACTCTCGGTACCCCGTTGGCACGACGCTTGCTTTTCCTGTGAACGTAGTCGTAACGACATTGAATCTCCGAGACGCCGGGATGAGCCAGTTCGTTGCGATGCCTCCTCAACAAGTGCGGTGGTGGGCAATGCTCAGGGATGGCGACCCGCCCACCGCCGCGTCCAAAATCTGACGACTTCACATACTCCGGAATTCTAACCACGACCGCTCATGAATGCCAAGCTCTACATCACTCTGTCTGTGTTCGTCCTGCACGCGGTGGCTGCGCAGGGGAATACCCATGCAGTTGACATCTTGAACTATGCGTTCGCTCCCGTCGAGATCACCGTGCAACCCGGAGATACGGTCGTATGGACGAACAGCGATCAGGCACCGCACACCGTGACCGCCACCGACAACAGCTTTGACAGCGGCTTCATGGGCACGAACGACAACTTCGCCCATGCTTTCAACCAGATGGGCAGCTTTGCGTATGTCTGTGCTTATCATTCGAATATGACGGGCGTCGTCAACGTCGGCACCGCCGGCGGCGGCGACACCACATGGACTGAACAGACAAGCCCGACGACTTTTCCGCTCAATGACATAAGATTCTGGGACGAAAGCATCGGGTGGATCGCTGCCGATGCGGGAGTGCTGCGCACAACCAATGGCGGTCAGAATTGGACACTCGTGCCAACGTCGGATGATTGCGAGGCGGTGTACTTCGTCAGCGCCACGGAGGGCTGGGCGTGCGGCAATGACGGGATGATGTTGCACTCGACGAACGGCGGGGTATCCTGGACTTCGCAAACGAGCGGAGCACCCGATAAGCTGCGGGATGTCTGGTTCGCCGACAATCAGAATGGCTGGGCGGCGGGCAGAGACGGAATCCTGATTCACACTACCAATGGCGGCGCCACATGGTCACCCCAGAGCAGCCCGGCAACCGATGATCTGCGCGGAATTCACATGCTGGACAGTCAGAGCGGCTGGATCGTCGGCTCACGCGGCCTGATTCTCTTCACGTCAGACGGCGGCGCAAATTGGGAGACGCAACTCAGTGTGCCGGATGGCGAAGAGGACGAGTTTGAGGCAGTCTTTGCGCTGGACTCCGAGCGAGCCTGGGTAACGGGCGGTCAGGGTCGCGTCTATCACACGCTGGACGGTGGGCTGAGTTGGACGCCGCAAACCAGCGGCACCACCGTCGCGCTAATGGACATCCAGGCGGCGGATCCCAACATGGTTTGGCTGTGCGGCGCTGGAGGCTTCCTCGCCAATACCGATGATGGAGGCGAGATGTGGCACGCGCAATTGCCCCCGGCTGTTGCTACATTCAACAGCGTGTTCTTCGTCAATGCTCAAACCGGCTACCTTGTCACCGGAGACGGCCGCATCTTCAAGCGGTCGATCACGCTGAATCCTGCCCCTGGCGAACGTCACGCGGCGCATCCCGGCGCGCCCGCACTGGCCGCGAACTATCCGAATCCGTTCAACCCTGTCACGACCATTGCTTTCACCCTACCCGCGGCGGGCCATGTTTCGCTCCGTGTCTTCGACGTCATCGGCCGCGAAGTCGCTACGCCGGTCGATGGCCTCTTGGCCGCCGGTGCACACCAGATCCCGTTTTCCGGCAGCGACCTTCCCAGTGGCGTCTATTTCTATCAGCTCACTGCCGCAGGATCGATGCAAACAAGGAAGATGACACTGCTAAAGTAGGTTGGACGAAGGAGAGACTCCTGGAAGGTGTCACATGGCGTTGACAGACCCGCGCACTACCCGAGGACAAATGCACAACACCATTTTCATCCTGCTCCTGCTCGCCGCTACCGGCATTGCTCAGACAGGCAGCTACACTATTATCTCCGGCAGCCCGCTGACTTTCGTGCAGTTTGAAAGCGAGGCTCCGCTTGAAAATGTTATCGGCCGGACCCAGACCGTTACCGGAATCATCGAACCGGTGGTCGCAACCGGTGACGGTTCTGGGCGTGCCGAAATTCATGTCGATCTACTGTCACTCAAGACAGGAATCGAGTTGCGGGATCGACACATGCGTGAGAACCACCTGGAGACGGACCAGTATCCTGAAGCCACGTTTACGCTGACGCGCTTGGAGATTCCGGGCGGAACACTGCCCGATGGAATCCGAACCGCCGTCTCCGTTGTGGGCAACCTGACACTCCACGGTGTGACGAGGGAAATCGAACCCGAGTCGTTCCTGACCATGCTGGACGGTGGAGCACGCATGCGCGTCGAAGCATCATTCACAATGAAAATGAAAGACTTCGGAATTCCGCTCCCGCAGTTCCTCGTCATGCGCCTGTCCGAAGAACAAAAGATCTCTGTTGATCTCATGACCGCGCGGAATTGACCGGCAGGCGCGCTGCCGGGAACGGCTAAGTCGCTGCCCACAAGGAAGTGACCCGCAGATCCTGAATACGAACAAACCCCGTCACATCTGGCGGGGTTTGTCCATAATCCTAACGGGGCCTGACGTGTCGCATCCCGGCGCTCAAGTCAGTGCCGAATTGCGGCGCCGAAGGGAGGCCTATCCCGCCGCCTGCTGCCGGAGCGAATAATCCTGCTGTTGCGCTTCGCGTCCGCTCTCCAACCACTGCACCCACGCCTCCCGTCCGTACCCGGTGCGAGCGGAAATCGGAATCACCGGAAGCATCCCGTTCACCATGGAGATGTTTCGCAGCACGGTCGGAATATCGACGTCAAGATACGGCTGCAGGTCAACCTTGTTTAGCAGGCACATCCGGCACTCACGAAACATCAGCGGGTATTTCAGGGGCTTGTCCTCGCCTTCAGGCAACGACAGCACAACGACTTTCCGATGCTCCCCCAAGTCGAACTCCGCCGGACAGACAAGGTTGCCGATGTTCTCAATGAACATGTAGTCCAGCGCATCCAGTGGCAGCTGCTTGAGCGCTGCATGCACCAAATGCGAACCGACGTGACAATCTCCGCCGAACGGCTCCGTATTCGCCTGCACCACCGGAATGCCCAGCGGAATGAGCCGCTCTGCATCCAGCGTTGTCGTAATATCGCCCTCGATCACGGCGCAGCGCCGGCCCAGTTGCGTCAGCGCGCGAATTGTCTGCTGGAGAACTGTTGTCTTCCCCGCGCCCGGCGAACTCATCATGTTCAAAACGAAGACCCCGTACTTGTCAAAGCTCAGGCGATTCTCCGCGGCAAGGGCGTTCGACTCTGCGAGGACATCTCGTACGATCGGAATATTCATCGTCACCTCTGGATGGGGTCAGCTATGGCAATCCGCTGCAACGTGATCCCGCGTCCGGCGAGCGTCGCAACATTTGCGCCGGCACACCGCGGGCAACGGAAGACAGGTTCGTCGATTGTAAATCGATCGCCGCAATGGTTGCACGTCAACTGCACCGGCTCCACCTCGATTTCAAGTTGCGCGCGAATCAGCCCGGCATCGACTTTGATCGCATCAAACAGAAACCTGAGAGTGTCCGGCACCACGGCGTCGAGCTGCCCCACGCGCACCGCTACGGCTTGCACTTCGTCAGCCGGAACCTCGGCGGGCAGCGACCGCCTCACGCCGTCAATGATGCACTGTGCGATATACAGTTCGTGCATGAGGCGCCTCAGCAAATCCGCGGCAAGAGCTCTCCCGCCGGCCGCTGCAATCGCCGCATTCCGCCGGCCGCCGTGCGCACGCGCACCATCCGCGGCATGTCGGATGTCAGCGTGCCGATCCGCGCCGCCTGCACACCTTGCGGATGCCTCCGTAAGGTGTCCAGCACGACATCCGCCGACTCGCGCTCAACAACCATGATCACCTTGCCCTCGTTCGCGAGGTGCAGCGGCTCATAACCCAGCAGCTCACAGACCGCCATCGTGGCCGATGCCACCGGCACAGCCGCCTCGTCGATGATCACGCCGAGCGGAAATTCTTCGGTTAGCTCGGACAACACCGCCGCGGCGCCCCCCCGCGTGGGATCCCGCATCCACTTCACGCCACCGTGCTTTGTCAGAACGCTGCCGATCAGTCCGGTCAGCGCCGCGCAGTCGCTCAGCGTCGGGATGTCCAGCGAAATCCCGTCCCGCGCATTCAGAATCGCCACGGCATGATCCCCCAGCGATCCGGTCACGATGATCGCGTCTCCGGCAACGACGGGTGCTGAACACAGTCCGTGTCCGAGCGGATACAGCCCGATTCCAGAAGTGTTCACGAACATCAAGTCGCATTGTCCTCGCGGGACAACCTTCGTATCACCGGTGACGATTTGCACTCCGGCTTCGCGCGCCGTCTGCGCCGCTGAGTTCAACAGTCGAGCAAACAACTCCAGTGGCAGGCCCTCTTCCAGGATGAACGCAAGTGAAAGGTAGCGTGGCTCTGCCCCCATGACGAGCAAATCGTTAACTGTCCCGCAGATGGCGAGCTTGCCCAGATCCCCGCCGGGGAACTCCACCGGATGGACCACATACGAATCGGTCGTAAACACAATATCGGAACTCGCAAGGCCCAGTACTGCTCCGTCGCGCAGCGGCGAGAGGTGCGGATTGTCAAGCAGCGGAGCGATCGTGTCGCGGATCAGCGAGCGCATCGCCCGCCCCCCCGCACCGTGGCCCAGCTCAATATGCGAGTTATCGGACATCACTCGCCGCATAGTGATAAACCGCCGCGCATGCCCCTTCCGACGACACCATGCACGCTCCGAGCGGCTGCGCCGGTGTACATGCGACGCCGAACAGCGGACAATCGTGCGGCCGGGTGATTCCCCGCAACACGTTTCCACAACGGCAACCCGGATGTTCACGACCCGCTTGCACTTCGACTGCAATCCGTCCGGCGTCCCACTCCGCATACTCGTCGCGAATCGCCAGACCGCTCCCCGCAATGTCGCCCAACCCTCGCCAACGTGCCGTGCTCGACTCGAAGTAGCGGCTAATCATCGCCTGAGCGGCCGGGTTGCCGCCGCGGCGGACACTGCGCCCGTACCCGTTTTGCACTTCCGCGCGTCCGGTCACGAGCTGTTCACACAGCAGGCAGATCGCGAGCATCAAGTCCAGCGGCTCGAAACCGGACACTGCACACGGAGTCCGGAGGTCGTCGGCAATGAAGCGAAACGGCTCGATGCCCGTAACCGTCATCACGTGTCCGGGTAGAATCAACCCATCAATCTGCACGTCGTCGGAAGCCAACAGCGCCTGCAGCGCCGCCGGCATCGTTTTCAACGCGGACAGTACCTTGAAATTTCGCAGGTCCAGATCGATCGCGGAACCCAAAGCCGCCGCTACGGTGCACGCCGTCGTTTCGAAGCCGATGCCGAGGAAAATCAGGGTGCGCTCCGGGTGCAAACGCGCAAAGTCCACGGCTTCCGACGGCGAATAGAAGACTCGCACGTCCGCCCCGCGCGCCCGCGCTCCGCTCAACGACATTTGCGATCCGGGAACGCGGATCAGATCCCCGAACGTACCTATCGTGACTCCCGGAAGCTGCGCCAGGAGTATGGCGCGGTCAACAAAATCGTTGGGTGTCACGCACACCGGACAGCCCGGGCCGGAAAGCAATTCCACCGCGTCCGGCAACAGTGTCTGCAACGCGGAGCGATAGATCGCTGCTGTATGCCCGCCGCACACTTCCATCAAGCGAACGGTCCGACGGAGTTGCAGCGCACCGATCCTTGCCGCCACGCGGCGGATCAACTCCGGATCACGGAACGTCCGCGTCGCGTTCATCGCTCACTTTCCAATGCACTCCGCAGCGTCCTGAGCGTGCATTCAGCCTCATCAGAGTCCAGCACCGAGAGCGCATATCCCGCATGCACGATCACATACTCTCCCACCTTCGCCTCGGGCGTCAGCGTCAGCATCACGAGCGCGCCCACGCCCTGAAGCTCCACGCGGCCGCGCTCGCCTTCGATACTCACCAGCTGCATCGGCACGGCAAGGCACATCAATTGTCTCCCTTCGCGTTCGCAATGCAGACCTGGCCGAGCGCAATCCCGCCGTCGTTGGGGGGAACGTCCCGGTGCGACAAGACCCGGAACCCGCCGGCGCCCAACGCGTGTTCAAAGCGACTGAGCAGATAGGCATTCTGAAAGCAGCCCCCACTCAGCGCCACGGTGTGAGAATCCTCATGCGCGGCGACGCGCCGCACCATTTCTACGTAGCCTTGCACGATGGACTCATGAAATCTGCCGGAGATCAGTGCGGCGGTCCTGCCGCGCAACGAGTCTTCAACCACGCCCTCGATCAGCACCCCGACGGAAAGCGTGTAGATCCCGTCATCGCAAGCGATCTTGACGGGATACGGCGACTGTAACCCCGGCCCGAGCGCCCCCTCCAATTCCGTGGCGGCCTGTCCTTCGTACTGCCGCCGCGCACCGAATTGTGTCAGAGCCGCTACGGCATCAAACAATCGCCCCACACTGGACGTTCGCGCGAACCGATTCGGCTGCGCAAGCAGCGCCGCCAGTGCACCGAGTGGGCGCTCCCCGATCTGGTGATGCAGAGCACTCAACAACGGCAATTTGAGGCGATCCCAATCGGAGGGATGAGTACGTACGAGCCACGCTAACGCCATCCGCCAAGGTTCGCGGGCCGCCAACTCGTTCCCGGGCATTTCGATCGATTCCAATGTGCCCCGTCGCTCAAATCCGTCGATTCCGCCGTACAGCAGTTCCCCGCCCCAGATCGTCCCGTCGGTGCCAAAGCCCGTCCCATCCAGTGTCAGTCCCACTACCGGCCCCGATTCCCCGTGCTCCGCAAGACATGCCGCGAGATGCGCATGATGGTGCTGCACGCGAATGAGTTGCAGGCCGTGCACCTGGGCATACTCCTCCGCAAGCGCCGTTGTGGTATAGTCGGGATGCAGATCGCAAGCCACCAGGCCCGGATGGAGATCGTAGATCCGCAGAAAATGCGACAACGCGTACTGTTGCGCCGCGATCGTGGCCGCATCCTGCATGTCACCCAAGTGCTGTGACAAGATTGCAGAGCGCTCTTTCGCGATGCAAAATGCGTTCTTCAAGTCCGCACCCAGCGCCAGCACCGGCGTGTGCACGCTCTGTTTCAGCGGAACGGCTTGCGGCACATAGCCCCGCGACCGCCGCCAGACCCGCGGCGAGCCGTCAATCACGCGTACCACCGAATCGTCCGCAAACTGGTGAATGGCCCGATCATGCAGTAGCGCGGCATCGGCTACTGATCCCATCGCTTCGAGCGCGCGCTCGACCCGGAAGTGGATCGGTTCTTCGCTGTAGTTCGCGCTGGTCATCACCAGCGGCCGATTGCATGAGCGTGTCAGTTCGACGTGCAGTGGAGTGTAAGGCAACAGCGCGCCCAAGAGCGGATTCCCGGGTGAGACTGACTCCGCCACGGGACAATTCCGCCGCTTGCGGACCAACACGATCGGCGACCGCACGGAACGCAGTTCGCGGAGTTCAGCCCGCGTGGTATCGCACCACTGCTCCATCGCCGACAGGGACGGAAACATCACCGCCAGCGGCTTCTCCTCACGGCGCTTTCGCTCGCGCAAGCGCCGCACACTGGCGTCATTGGTCGCGTCACAGGCCAGATGAAAACCGCCCAACCCCTGCACCATGAGAATGCTGCCCGCGGACAACATCTGCGCCGCCTCGTGGAGCGCCGCGTGTCCGACGGCGGCGGAGTGCCACGTGCAGCGATGCTGGAGCAGCAGCCGCAACGTCGGACCGCAATGGGGACAGGCGTTCGGCTGCGCGTGAAACCGACGATCCCGCGGCTCGCGATACTCCGCCGCGCACGCCTCACACATGACAAACGGCCGCATGGTGGTCTGCGGCCGGTCGTAAGGTAACCCCTGAATGATTGTAAAACGTGGACCGCACTGCGTGCAGTTGGTAAACGGATAGCGGTACCGCCGATTGTCACGGTTCGCAAGATCGCGACGGCACTCCGCGCACAGCGCAAGATCGGGCGAGATCTGCGTAAATGCCGCGTCGCCGCGCGCACTCTCGAGAATAGCGAAACCATCATAATCGGCGCTGGGCAGCGCCGACCGTTGCAGTTCCTCAATCCACACCGGTGCCGGTGCATCGGCCGACAGCCCCGCGACAAAGCGCTCGATCGCGACGGCCGGTCCCTGCGCGCGGATCGTCACCCCGCGGCCGTGATTCACCACGTAGCCGCGCAGCCCGTGGCGCTCCGCAAGCCGAAACACGAACGGACGAAAACCGATCCCCTGCACCACGCCGCGCACGGTGATCTCAATATGGGTCTCCGGACTATGGGCCGTCTCGGTTTCCATTGGATTCAGGTTCGGGCGGGACCTGCAGCGGTCCGCTTCCTACATGCCGATGAACACTATTCCCGCCGCGCAAATCGTCACCGCGCCGCCAGCCAGTGCGTGTGAGTAACGCGCCGCGCGCGGATGGGAAAACAGACTCAGGCCCTTGAGCGCGGCGGCCACAATCCCCACCATGGTTCCGACCGTACAGATTCCGAAGATCCCCGAAATCAACCAGACTGCACCCGTACTCGCCTGCGCCGCCGGAAACATGAGCAGCGGGATCAGCGGTTCGCATGGCCCGAATGCGAAAATGATGAAGAGCACCCACGGAACGATCGAGCGATCGGCTGTCTCCGGATTTCGCCGCTCATCCGAGTGGCGGAGCTTGTACGCGTGGCGTAAGCCCCAGACCGCGTAAGCGAGGCCAAACCCCAGTAGCAGCCAACCCGCGATTGCACCGCGCGCCGCTTCCAGACCGGTTAGTCGCAGTAGCCTCGTGCCAAGATACAGTCCGCCCAGACCAATGGCAGCGGAACTCAGGACGTGGCCGACTCCGCAGACAAGCGTGACCCGCAGCGTCCGCCGCGAGGACCAGGCGCGGGCCTTCCCGATCGCGATGAAGGGAATGTAGTGGTCCGGGCCTAAGATCGTGTGTGTGATACCGAGCGTGGCGGCCGTCGCCGCCAGCAATAGAAAGTCGGCAGTCATGTTCAATGGCTTTTGAGTTACAGGCGGCGACTAGGATTGTAAGCAAATTCCCGCGCGGCCATCGACGGAGGCACAGGATAAACACCGGCGCCAGCGCACAACGGACACGGGTTCTTGTCCTCCTGTCGCACCTCAATCAATCCGGTCCCCTTGCAGGCGTAACACGGTCGGCCCAATACGTCACACCCGCGACCGTTGCAGTACATGCAACGATGCTCGTGGTCTGGCGTCAGGCAGCGATTGTCAACCCACCCGCGGCCGTGGCATTCCGGGCACGTTTTCGGCTGATCGCTCGGTGCCGCTTCTCGCGTCTTTTCAGTCTTTGAAGGAGACATGATTCTCAACCTTTGAATTTAGCCATTTCCGTATCAGTTGCTGAGCAGGCGCCACGGCCGCCGCCACGCGCACGGTAAGCGCTTCGCTCAGAGTCTCCAGGTCCGCGGCCTCTACCGTCAGTACTTCAATCGACGCCGGCATCGGAATCCCGTACAGCCGCGCAAGGGCCAGCGCCGTCGGCAGACTAATCTGATGGCTGTTCACCAGATGATTGCTCGGAGCAAACGCGCCCATGTCGTGCATCCGCACCGTCCCGGGTTGGTCGTGCCCGGTCCGAATGGTATCCACCACCAGCGCCGCCGGACGTTCCGCAAGCAGCGGAATCAGCTCAAATCCCGCCCGGGCCGCGAAATGCACTTCCACCGTGCCGCAAAAGACCGCGTCATCCTTCAGTGCCTCCGCGACCTCATAACCAAATCGGTCGTCAGAAATAATCTCATTGCCCAAGCACAATATGATGGGCAACTTCAGCACTGCCGTCGCGCGATCTGCACGACCTCGCCGGTGTCCGCGTCATGCACGATTACCTCCAACGGCATCTCGCCCGGCAACGAGTGCGTGGCGCAGCCGAAACACGGATCGTAGGCCCGAAATGCCATCTCAATCCGGTTCAGCGTGCCCTGTGTGATCTCGGTGCCCCGCTTGATCAATCCTTCCGCCGCGCGCTTGATCGACATCGTGATCGCTGCATTATTATTCGTCGTCCCAACGATCAGATTCGCCTCGACGACGATGCCCTTGCTGTCGGTACGGTAATGATGTGTCAACGTTCCGCGCGGAGCCTCCACAATGCCCACGCCCTCGCTCGGCGTCGCTGTCGGAATCTCCATGATCTTGTCGGACGTAATCTCGTCGTCGCGGGAGAGCTTCTGCACCATCTCGGCTGCATAGATCAACTCGACCACGCGCGCCCAATGCGTTGCCAGCGTGGCGTGCACCATGGTCTTGCCGCTCTTGTCATGGGTCAGGGTCGCGTAGAATCGCTCGTACTCCGCCTGAGCGAGCGGTGTGGCCATGCCGTCCGAAACATTCAAACGCGAAAGCGGCGAGGCCTTGTAAACGCCCGAGTCCACCCCGTCCACGAAGCCCTTCCATCCGATCTGCTTCAAATACGGGTACTTCAGGTAGCTGTAAGGCTCCACATGCTCGGCCACGAACTGCAGGTAGTCCTTGGGCTCGTATTTCGCGTGTTCCTTCCCGTCCGGACCCACAACGCGCACCTTACCGTCGTAGAAGTTCACCTTGTTCTGCTCATCGACCAGACCCATATTGTAGGTCTTGTGAGCGTAAGAATCGGATAAGATCAACTCGACGTATGCCGGATTCGCCAGCACAACGTCGTTCAGCACTTTCACCGTGAACTTGGCAAACTCAACCATCTGGTCGCCCAGCTTCTGGATCTCCGCCTGCTCGTCCTTGCTCACGCGTTTCGACATGCCCCCCGGCAAGGCCGTCACGGGATGCACTTTCTTCCCGCCGATGATCTCGATCACCCGCTGACCGGCCGCGCGCTGCGCGATCACCTGCTTTCCCGCGTCCAGACCGACTTTCGCAATGACGCCGAGTATGTTCCGCTCGCCCGGAGGGGCATCCGGCCCGCACACAAAGTCCGGACCGCCCAGTGCATAAAAATGCGTCGTGTGATCGCCCGCGAAAAACGCGTTATACACCAGCGAGCGAAGCTTGTACGCCGCGCTGGGGATCTTGACTCCGTACACCGCATCCGCTGCCTTGGCCGCCGCCATGTGGTGAGCATCGGGGCAGACTCCGCAAATGCGCGTCGTAATGCGCGCCATCTCCTCCACCGGCCGCCCCTGACAGAATTTCTCGAACCCGCGCAGTTCCGGCACCTGAAAATAGCAGTTCGCGAGCTCGCCGTCTTCCTTGACAAACAGGTGGATCTTGCCGTGGCCTTCCAGCCGGGTAATGGGATCTATGGTGATGCTCTTCATCGCTGCGCTCTCCTGAGGAAGGAATCGGCCAGAGTAAAGCGATAAAACGTGCCCAGCGGATCGGGAATCGTGTCGATGATCTGCTCAATCTCCTCCGGATCCGTCGAGTCAATCACCGAGGCAATGGCGGAGACCATCTTCGCCCCCTGATCGCGCACATTTTCGGGCACGCCGTAACACCCCCGGCACGGAACCCCCGCGGATACGCACTTCGCGCCGCAACCGGAGCGCGTGGACGGTCCGCAACATACGATCCCCTGTTCCAGCAAGCACAGGTCCGGATCCGGGATGATCTCGAACGGCCGTACGAATTTCGTAATCTTCTTCACGTTTCGGGCGCGCGTGCATTCGTCGCAGCAACACTTCTCCGATGCGCCCAGCACCGTGCCCTTCGGCGGTAATGGCTTGTTGTGTTTCAGAATGTCAATCACCGCACCGACCACCGCCGCGATCTGATTGCTCTGAGGCGGACAACCGGGAATGATGTAGTCAACGTCAACAACTTGCGGCAAGGTCCGCACGGTATTCCACAGCCGTGGAAGCCGCAGTTCGCCCTCCGGCACTTTCGTCAACGGCCCGGGGATGATCTGATCCGGATTTGTCGTCGAGGGCGACTGCAGATACGCGTATTTCGTGATGTCATCGAGCTTGAAGAAGTTGGCCAGACCCGGAATGCAGCCTTCGCTGGCGCAACTCCCGAACGCGCAAAGCACCACCGACTTCTTCCGCAGCACTTCCGCGAGATGGAAGTTCTCGTCGCTGCGGATCGCGCCGTTGAACAGGGTCAGCGTGATGGACTTGTCCGGCATCGCCTCAATATCCTGATACTTGAAGTCCATCGCGCACGGCCAGAACACCACGTCGAAGAACTCCGCGACATCGAGAATCTTCTCCTCGATGTCAAGAATCGCAATGTCGCAACCGCCGCACGAGGCCGCCCAGTAGATCGCCAGTTTGGGTTTAGGCATGACTTGCCTCCTCGACCGGAACCGCATGTTCGCCGGGCTGGAATTGCTTCACCCCGTCACTCAGGTCCGCGCCATCGAAGTTGATTTCCTGCAATGATAGCGGACCCAACAACCGAATCTGCTCCGTAAACTCGGTGATGACCTTCTGAAATCGAACGCCCTCGGATGCCGAAACCCACTCCAACCGTAATCGCCGAGGATCAACGCCCAGGCCTTCGAGTAGTTTCTTGGTCAACGGCATTCGCCGCAGACACTTGTAGTTGCCCTCCACGTAATGGCAGTCGCCGGGATGGCAGCCGCACACCAGCACGCCGTCCGCGCCCGCCCGCAAGGCGGAAAGAATGAAGCCCGGATCGACGCGTCCACTGCACATGACCCGCACACTCATCACGTTCGGCGGATACTTCAGGCGCGCCGTCCCGGCCAGATCCGCTCCGGTGTAGCTGCACCAGTTGCAGAGAATGCCCAGAATCTTTGGTTCGAAGCTCATGCGAATATCCCCTCAATCTGAGCGTAAATCTGATCGTCGCTGAAGTGGCGTGCTGCAATCGCGCCCGCGGGACAGGCCGCGACGCACGTACCGCAGGCTTTGCACATCGCCGGATTCACGAAACTCACGCGCTTCTGATCGTCATACGAGATGGCTGAATACGGGCACAGGCCGTTGCAGATCCGACAGCCGCTGCAGAACTGCTCCATGATTTCCGCGTACGCCGCGTCCATCAGCACTTCGCCCTTGTTCATCAGTTTCATCGCCTGTGCCGCGGCGGCACCGCCCTGGGCCACCGTGTCCGGTATATCCTTCGGGCTCTGGCAGGCCCCGGCGAGGAACACGCCATCGGTCGTGGTCGAGACCGGCGCCAGCTTGGGATGCGCTTCGATGAACCAGCCGTCCGCGCCCGTCGAGATGTTCAGCACCCGCGCCAGCTCTTTCGCATCAGAGCGCGCTTCCAGCGCCGTGCAGAGAATCACCATGTCCACCGGCACTTCGCGATACTTGCCAACCAGCGTGTCCTCACAGCGCACGAGCAGATCACCCTCGGATTTCCGCGCCGAGTCGGCCGGAACCACCTCCGCGCCCTTGCCCCGGATAATATTTACGCCCTCATCGAGAATCCGGCTGTAGAATTCCTCATAGCCTTTCCCGTAGGCGCGCAAATCAATGTAGAATTCGTACACGTCCGCTTCGGTCTTCTCGCGAACCAGATGCGCGAACTTGAGCGCGTACATGCAGCAAACCCGACTGCAATACTTGTGATGGTTCTGATCGCGGCTGCCAATGCAGTGCAGAATCGCAATCGAGCGCGGCTCCCGGCCGTTTTCCATCAAAATCCTGCCACCCGTCGGACCGGCCGCATTGTTCATCTTTTCGAATTCCAGCGCGCTCATTACGTTGGACAACTGACCATACCCATACTGCTTCATCGCGCCGGCGCCGAAGTCCTGAAACCCGGTCGCCACAACTATCGCGCCGACCTCGACGTCCTCGAATTCATCCTGCTGATCGTAGTGAATGCAATCCTTGGGGCAGACCTCCGAACAGACCTTGCAGCCCCCAATCTCGAAGTGGATGCAGTCCTCCGGGTGAATGCGGGGCACATTCGGTACCGCTTGCCGGAACGATAAGGTAATTGCTGCATTCGGCCCTAACCGCAGATCGTGATGCTGCAGAGGCCGACCCTCGATGTCCTCCATGTGAATGTGCTCGGTGGGACATACGAACGCGCACGCCCCGCAAAGAATGCACTTCGCGGGATCAATCTTGATCGGCGTGGTGTCCTCAGGGCCGATGCGCTTAAACGACAGAGCGTGAGCACCCACGAGCTCGTCGCACGCGCGAATGCAGAGCTTGCAGAAGATGCAGGTCACGTGTTTGTGACCCCAATCCGGCTGCGCGATATCGAGATCCACCGATAACTCCGCCAACAGCCGGTTCGGCGCGCACCGCTGAATCAGGTTGATCAACGCCGTGCGCCGCGCCTCCGAAACGATTTGCGTGTCCGTGTGTACGACCATCCCCGCCTTTACCGGGTAATTGCAGGAGGTAACGATCTTCGACGGACCCTTGCCCTCATAGACTTCACACACGCACAACCGACAAGCCGGCCGCGGCGCCAGAAAGGGATACCGGCACGGCGCGGGTATCTCAATTCCCAGCTCGCGTATTGCTTCGTAGAGGAACGTCCCCTCGTCTACCGTGATCGGCTTCTCGTCAATGATAAGTGTTACTTGTGACATGGTCATTCCTTAAACCGTGTCCGGATGTTCGACCTCTGCTCGTACAAGCTTGCCCGCCTTCGGAGTGTCCCGATGTAGCGCGGGACCCTGTTTGCCCAGCTCGTGACCCAGAACGAGCTTTCGCACGCCCGGCAGCGGACGACTCGGACAGGCCTCATAACAGGCCCCGCAACCGTTGCAGATGTTCGTGTCCACGTACCGGGACTTCTTCCGCAATTTCACTTTGAAACTGCCCACATACCCTCCGACTTCCTGGACTTCGGTCCATGTCCGCAGAGTGATATTCGGATGCTGACCCACCGCCACCATCTTCGGCGTCAGAATGCAGGCGGCACAGTCCAAGGTCGGGAAGGTCTTGTCGAACATCGCCATGTGACCGCCGATGCTGTCTTCCTTCTCCACGAGGACCACCTCAATCCCCGCATCGGCCAACTGCAGCGCTGTCTCAATCCCGGCGATTCCACCCCCGATGATCATTACCCGCTTGGTAATCGGCACCCGCCGCATCTCCAGCGGTTCATGCCGCGCCACACGAGCCAGGCCGCCATTGATTAGCCGCCGGGCTTTACCCGTCGCCGCGCTGTAATCCGTCGTTACCCAACTTACCTGCTCACGGATATTCACCATCTCGAACAGGTAGCGATTGATCCCGCCGCGCTCCACCGCTTTGCGAAACGTCAGCTCATGCATCAGCGGACTACAGGCGGCGACGACCACCCGATCCAGCTTCTGCTCTCTGATATCCTTGATGATCAGTTCCTGCCCCGGTTCCGAACACATGAAGCGATAGTGGCGGGCCACGACCACCTGGCCCCGCGTGCCGAACTCGTCGGCCAGTCCCACGACATCCACCATCTTCGAAATATTCGTCCCACAGTGGCACACATACAAGCCGATCCGGCAAGCGGGAGGTTTTCCATTTCGCGAAACATGATCACTCATAAGTCGCCTCGCTGACGAGTTGACCTGCCTTGAGCTCCGGCAGCCGAACGATGAGGGAGTCCAGGCCCAGTTTGGCCGGCTCGATCCCCAACGCCAACCCCAATAACTGCGTAAAGTAAACCACTGGCAGGTGATGATTGGCCTGCCGCGTTTCGTTGATCCGCGGTTGGTACGATTCCAAATTCATCTGACACATCGGACAGACCGTTGCCATGACGTTCGCCCCGCGCTCCTCCGCGCCCTGCAGCAGGCTGTGATTCAAGTCGAGCGCTACGTCCTCAAACGTCATCATCAGCATGCCGCCGCAGCAACGCACCTTGCCCGGATAATCGCCGATCACTTCAGCGCCCAGCGCCGTGAACAGGCGGTCCATGGTCGTGGGATTGTCCATGTCATCGAAATGATAGACGGGCCGCACGATCTGGCAACCATAGTAAGGCGCAATCCGGAAGCCCGATAAGGACTTCGTCGCCCGGTCCACGATCCGGTCCAATCCGACATCGTTGACCAGGATGTCCAACGGGTGTCTGACGTCCAACACCTCGGTGTAGGAAAGATCGGCCGAGCCCAACGCTTCATTGATCATCGCGCGTGCCTGCGGATCCCACTGCACATAACGATTGGTCTTGCGCAGGATCGTGTAACAACTGCTGCACGGTGCGCACACTGCGTCGCAACCCATCTTCTGCGCGATCGCCAAATTGCGCGCGCTCACCGAGTAGGCCACCAGGTTGTCCTGTGACATGTACATCGTCGCGCCGCAGCAGTTCCAATCGTCGATCTCTTCGAGCGGAATCTGCAGCGCCTTGAATACCTCGCGGACCGACTGATCGTAGGGCCGCGCCGTGTATTCGAGGCTGCAGCCCGGGAAATAGGCGAACTTCATACGCGTGCTCCAATCTGCTTCGCCTTATCAATGATCGCCCGCACCTCGCCGACCCGCTTGATCCGGTGCGGAGACAGGCTCATGCGGCCCTCGCGCATCATGGTCAGGCCCATCCGGGTGTTCGCCAGCAGCTTGAATGGACCCGTGCGCAGATAGTACCGCATCGCGAGTCCAAACTCGAAATTCCGCCCGTAATTATAGATGTTGCGCGTAAATGCCTTCGACAGCGCGTACACCGGGAACCGGTTCGGATAGATCTTCTTCTCCATCGCCAGCCGCTTCAGTGCGTAAAGCGTGTCGGTCACGCGGATTCCGGCCGGACAGCGCACCGTACACGAGTAGCAGGAGGCGCACACCCAGATCGTCCGGCTCTGCAGGATCTCCTCGATCATCCCGGCCCGAAACATCGCCACCAGTGCCCGCGGCGTGATGTCCATCGCATAGGAGACCGGGCACGAACCCGAACAAGTGCCGCATTGCAAACAGGTCTTCAGTTTCTGACCGTCCGGTATGAACTTCACCTCCCGCCAGAACGCCGAGCGCAGCAAAGCTTCCGCGCGCGGTGAACCAACCCTCTCGAATTTCATATGCTCTCCTTCAATGTGCCGTTCGCCCGGCGGCCATCCCCCCGGTGTGGCTCCGGTCACAACTGATTCCGACTGCTTTCACAACCATGCCAGGCAGGGCCCGGAGTGCAACCAGATTCGCACCCTCCCCCGGGCCGCGCCTCCGTAATCGCCACGATTGCACGAGATTATTTCTCTTCGCAATACATGCGCCGCCTTCCTGCACAATCCACGCGCCAAAGCTGAATATGCCCGCGATCCTCAAGATAGTGAAATATTTCACAAAAGCAAAGGCTCTTTGCCGCCGGCGCCAATGGCCACCGCGCGCTTCCTCAAAGATTTTCAGGATATTAAAATCAGAGTCGTTCGCTCCAGAATTGCGACCACGAGGCAATGCCGCTCGAGTGAAGCAAGACACTTGCGTTGCATTCAGGACCTCGAGGCCACTAGACAAAACGCGTGCCGCTTGCCGACTCCGGACCGTTGCGCCGCGACACTATCAGCGTGGCTCGCCGCGTCGCTTTTCCGCCCGATGGCTCCGGCGGACCATTGTACCTCTTGCAGAGAGAGCGAGAATAACACTCGATTGCGCGCCAAAATGTGCAATGGCAGATGTTAGCACACGAGAACCGCAGGCGCACGTCGGGAACTATTCATCGACACCGTTTGACAAATCGGTTGGAAAGCATTAGATTATACATAATCTACACCCTTGCTGCCGAGGATTCGTCCTGGGCTGCGCCATTCGACGAGCGAATCCTCCGCTTATGCGGTATCAGGGTCCGCTCGTTTCTGTTAACGCGCTATCCGGTTGATCTGAACGCGGAAACGGCGCGGCCTAGGACTGACACCCTCACGGAGATACGGCACCTCCGCTGCCATTGAAACATGACCCGGTGACGAGACGACTATACCTCTGTTCCATTGACCAGTTGGCCAGCCGCGCACATGTCCAACGCGACGGTTTTGTCACCTTGTCTATGAACAAACGGCATGGTCATCGCTGTTGGCGCCGGTTCGGCCGATTTCGCACGGACCCGGTAACATGCGGGTACATCACTCAATTCTCTTCTTGGAACTGATCGTATCGTCTCTGCTACCCAAATACGAGGTGGACCTTGAAAAACGTTATGGCGAGGTGTCTTTACACCATCATCGTGCTGGCGATCTGCGCGGGCAGGTCCGACGCCGCCGTAATCCACTGGACGAATCCGAGCGGCGGACTGTGGAGTGAGCCCGCGAATTGGGATCTGGATGCTCCGACACTTAACGACACCGCCGTCATCGACTTGGACGGCACGTATGTCATCACCATGGCCGACAGCGTTGTAGAAGTGGGGCAGCTCGTCCTCGGCGGAGCCACCGGCACACATTCTCTCGAAGTCCGCGCCGCTTCACTCACGTTCGGCGTAGCCGATCCCTCGATTCAGGTGAATTCGTCCGGTGTGTTGGGTATCTTCGGTGACTTCGAGCCGGAGTCCGGCAGCAACTGGATATCGCTTGACGCCGGTGCCGCCTTTCGCATCGTAAATAACGGGCACACCACTCTTGAATGCAGATCCGTTTACCTGAACGCCGGAGACACACTCTATAATGAGGCAACCGGAATCATGGACCTGGTCGCTGGAACCACTATCTGGGCACCGCTTGTCATCTGGAACGAGGGCCAGGCCAATGTGCTGCCGTTGTCCTCGTACGAAGCCTTTTCGATGGAAGGCATGCTCTTGAATTCCGGATCAGGGGACTTCCACGTTTACGAAGATTTCTCAGTGTTCAATATTGAAAATAACGGCACGATGGTGCTCGATAGCATGTCGAGATTGACTCTCGCGCGCAACGGCCCAATGGAGCAGCCCGGATTCATGGTCAACTTTGGCACATTGCAGTTGCTCGGGGGCACAATGATATTCGGAGAAGACGAAACTGAACCGGCGAGTCTTGCTAACATGGGCTTAATCGAGGTCTCCGCCGACAGTGTCGGCGATCGGAATTTCGTTGAGTTCGGGCTGTTGCTGGAAACCGGCGATTCCAGAAACGACGCGCATCTTCAGATCCTCAGTGGGAACGCCTGGGTCATGGACGGTCTGGTGGTATCCGGAGATGCGTTCGCCGAGGATTCCCTGTATGTCGCCGCCGGTTGCACTTTGATTGTAACGAGTTCCATTTTCGCAGCGGACGCCATCGTGACCGGATCGGGCACCATACAGTTCGACGCGGGTTATCATGAAGCCGGAGGAACGTGGCGCTTCACCGGCGGGATCTACGTCTCCTCCATCTATGGTCTCAGCCCTTCCCAGGTTGAGTTTGATGGCCAGTTCGCCGGACCAAATCCCGGCCTGAGATCGCTGCGATTGAACGCGAGCAGCCCTGAGCTGTCCATCTTCAATTGCATCGGCGACACGATTCCTACCGATACGCTCGATCAAGCCGGTGGCACGCTGACCGGACCCGTGCGGTTGCGAGAATATTGCGAGTGGACCGAGGGGACGTTTGGGACCGGCCAAGCCGAGGCCGTCACGATTCCTGCCGGTGTCACCTTGTTCGTTGCTACCAACGGCGGGAAGACCCTCGCGGGTGTGGACCTGCACATTGAAGGCGCCGCAATCATGCAGGACTCCGGAGTTGTCACCTTGCAGGACTCGGCAACCGTGCTGGTCGCCGCGGGTGGCACGCTTGATGTGGGACCGGCGTTCGCCATGCAGGGCGTGGGCACGCTCTACAACAGCGGGATGACTGCGTTCGATCCGCAGGGCGACACGATCGCGATCGACGTTCAGCTGATCAACTCCACTGCCGGACGGACACCGGGAACGATTGATGTCCTCTCGCGGGCGGTAAGCCTCGGCGGCGCGTGTCGCAACGAAGAATACCTGAATATCCTCGGCTCGGGAGACCTCATCATCGCGGGAACTCTCGAAAACGCCGGCGGAATCGTCTCCGTCCACAGCGGAGGCGTTCTCAATATCGCAGGAGCCTTCATTAACAACGGCGGATTTCTTGACCTCCAAGCGGGTTCATCGATCACCGGCGATGGGTCGATCTCAAATGACGGGAGCATCAATCGTAACGGCTCGACATTCGATGACGTGACAAACGTCATCATCCACCCGGCGCTAAACAACCTTGCCGCCGGCGGACTGATCGAGGTCTTCGCCGACACGCTCACGCTGGCCGGCATCGTCCACAACTATGGCCAGATCACGATCCACACCGGTACGGTGCTCCGTGTGACCGGGATACTGTACAATCATCTCACCGGAGTAATCTCTGGTGGCGGCGTTCTCGATGTGAGCGCCGCTATTAATTTTCAGAATGAAGGTACGATCAACCCCGGGACCTCGCCCGGCACATTGAGTATCGTCGGGGACTACGCTGGGTACGGCGGGCGAATTCACATCGAATTCGCCGGACCCGCAATCGAACAATGCGATATGCTCAGCGTCAATGGCTTCGCCAGGTTTTACCAGAGCATTCTGGATCTCGAATGCCTGGGCGGCTACATTCCCGCCATGACCGATACGATTCACTTCCTGAGTTTCGACTCCAGCGACGGACAGTTCCGCGAAGTCAACGGCACGGCGCTCCCGAATGGCCGGTTTCTCGAGATTGCCTTCGGTCCAAATGGGATTATGCAGTACGTATGCGACGGCGACGCTGAAATCGAACTCTCCGAAGACTCTATCGACTACGAGCTCAGTGGCACGGGAAATGATTCCACCGGCCTCCTGATCCGCAATGACGGCCATTGTCCACTGGAATGGTCCGCTGCTTTCGTTCAGCTGACTCCGCCCAGCCCGCCGGCTCCACCCTGGTTTGCAATCGCTGAGGGCGGCACCGGACATTTGATCCGTGGCTGCCAGAAGGCGATGCTGGCCGGCTTCAACGGAGCAGGCCTCGTGCCCGGTGACTATCACGGCCAACTGGTCTTCAATAGCAATGATCCCGAAACACCGGTCAAGGTCGTGCCGGTCACGCTCAACGTGCCGCTGCATGTTGAAGAGTATGATATTCGTGGCGGCAACTGGGATTTCATCAATCTCGACGCTGCTCTTGAGTTTCTCTGGTCCGTATCCGAGGTGACGTCGCCGATTGTGTTCAACCTGTACCCGGGAACGTACCCGGGATACTACGGAATGACCATCCCCTTGTCCTGGATTTCCGGGATGTCCGACCAGAATACCGTTACCTTCCGCGCGGCGGCTGAACGACCGACCATTTGGACGTGGTACGATGCGCTCTCGTTCGAAAACGCGCGCCACTATGTCTTTGACGGCATCAACATCGTGATCGAGGCCCCGTGCAACGGGACCTATGGCGTACAGCTCATCAGCGACGCCGACAGCAATGTGTTCCGCAACTCGTCCATCTATCGGCAACTGCTGACACCGGGATCGAGCGGCATCTTCATGGACCAGGGCTGCGACGCCAATCTCATTGAAAATGTGAAAGTCTCCGGCTTCACTGCCGGAATGCAGCTCGGCGGAATCAGTGTGGCGTCCTCATTCAATGAAGTGCGCGACTGCTCGGTGTCGGTGTGCGACTACGGTATGATTCTCACCCGCCAGAACAGTCGTATCCACCAAAATGACATTCAGCCGGGATATCCCGGATCCAATACGGTCGCGGTCGGTTTCGCACTGTCATTCCAATACGCGGGGGACACCGCGGAAGTGTACGCCAATCGTATTCACGGATTCCAGGGGATGGCGGGCGCCCGTGGATTCAACGGGAGTCAGCCGGTCTGGGGCCTGTTCAAGATCTACAATAACTTCATCTACGACTGGAGCACGGGAGCAGGAAACACACGAGGAATCTTTCTCAACAGCGGAGCGCGCTTTGAGGTGACTTACAACAGCATCCGGATGAACAGCGTGCCGGGAGGATCCATTGCCGGAGTGCTGCTAACTACAACGACCTCAAACTGGCTCACCCTCACGAACAACATCATCCAAGTCGAGGCAAATGACTCCCTGTGCTACGGGATTTCACAGCGCGAAGGCACCACACTCAACAGCGATCACAACTGCATCACCGGCAGCGGTTCCAATTACAGGACCGGACGCTACGGAGATGTACTGTGCGCTTCGCTCGCGGATTGGACAGCTGTAACCGGACTCGATCTCAATTCGGTCAGTGGCGATCCCGGCTTCTACAGCGATACCAATCTGCACATCGATCCCTTCTATTCGCTCGTAGATTCCGCCGGCATCGCCGTCGCAGGAATCACAACAGACATCGAAGGCGACCCGCGCGGCGATCCGCCTTGCATCGGCGCCGACGAATATGTTCCCATCGAGGACCGCGTTGACGATCTGGTCATTCAGCGAATACCCGCGAGTGATGATCTCCTGCTCAATTGGGGCGCCGTGCCCAACGCGCTGAGCTACCGGATTTTTCGGAGCGTTGCCGGTGCCGCAGACCCGGTTCCCAGTGTGTTGATCGGAACGACTTCCCTTACTCACTACCAACTCGATGACGTCGTTTCGTCCGGACCAGCGCTGCTGACGTACCACGTCCGGGCATCGGCGGCCCCGTAGCAGCTGCCGAGCGGATGGTGGTCAAATTGCTCACAACAGAAGAAGCCCTGCCAGTTGCCACTGCAGGGCTTCATTGTAGATCGGCAGGCAGCCCGGCTGGACTCAGCCGGACAGAATCATGGCTTGCGGGCCACCATTAGCCAGCCGCCGCCACGCTGATTGTCAGACATCACGTCGAGCCACATGCATAGCGCCGCCAGTGGATAGAGCGCGATCATCCACGGGATGACCACGATCGCGAGTAGCTTGGTTGTGGTCAATAAGCGCATCGGGATCCGCTGCAAGATGTACCACGCAACTTTACCCCACAGCGGCCCGTACGTGCGCTTCATCTGCTCGACCTTGAATCCCGCGCCCGTGATCTTGTCGACAAACTCTTGCCTGGTGTAACCCTCGCGCACGTGCTCGCCGATCACGGACTTGATCTCGCCCGCGACCGGCTCCGCATCTTCGCTGGCGGACGGAGTCGCCACGATCAACACTCCGCCGGGCCGCAAGGACGCATACAAGTTACGATACACCGCGAGATCATCCTCGATGTGTTCCATCACATCGACCGACAACGCCAGATCAAACGCCAGCTCCCGGCGAAATGTTGTCAGATCCCCCAGCTCAAACTTCATGCGATCGGCCAGCTGCATCCCCCGCGCGAAACGGTTGCAGTCGTCAATCTGCTCCTGCTTCACATCGACCGCATGGACAATTGCCCGCGGAAAGTAACGGGCCAGCAAATAGGAGTACTGCCCGAATCCCGACCCCGCATCGAAGATGTCTGTCACTCGCCAACGGTCGTAACCCCCCTGCTTCAGCGGAGGGGCAGGGGCGGCAGCTCGCGCCAGCCGCTTCAGCACCGCCCGCACATGCCACTGCCGCAAGAAAAGCATCCCCAGGGCCGTGTAAAACAGCCTTCGCAGTAGCGTATGGTGGGCCACCGCTGTGCCGATCTTTGCCTTCAGCGGATCATAATCTATTGCCACACCGCTCACACCGATTCCTTTACGATTCGTTCAATCGTCTCGACCATCCCGTCCCAACTCAAACGGTGCGCCTCGCGCCGGACATTTTCTATGAATGCGGCGCGTCCGCCCGCTGCGTAGAATTTGCTTACCGCCTCCGCCAGCGAAACCGGATCCTCCGGTGGCACGACAAATCCCGCGACTCCGTCCTGCACGACCTCGCCCAACCCCCCGACATCCGTCGTGATCACCGGCGTATCCAGTGCAAAGGCCACCGGAATAATTCCGGATTGCGTCGCGCTGCGGTAGGGCAGTACCACACAATCCGCCGCCGCAAACCACACTCCGACTTCGTCGCCGCCGACGAACGTGTCCTTGATGAATACCGCCTCCCGCACACCCAGCTCATCGATCAATTTGTCGTAACCGGCGCGATCCTGATAGAATTCACCGACGATCGCCAGCCTGACTCCCGGCTGCCGTCGGCGGATCTCCGGCAGTGCGCGTAACAGAATATCCAGCCCTTTGTACTCCCGCACGAAGCCAAAAAAGAGCAGCAGCTTTTCCGTGTCAATTCCCAGCTGCCGCCGCGCGTCAGCAACCGTCCCCTCGAACTTCGCATAACAATCGTAGATCGGATGCGGTGAGTAGTAGATGCGTTCGGCGGCCACGGCGGGAAACTGCGCGTGCAACTCGCGCTCCTCAGCCCGCGAGAGCGCCAGGAAATGTGTCGCCGATCCCAGCGCCAGTCGCGATAACTGCAAATCGCCGATCCGCCGCTCGTGCGGAATCACGTTGTGCAAGAGATAGCAGACGCTCGTGCGGTACTTCTCCCCGAGCAGTTTCGCCACCGCCCAATAGCCCACTCCGAAAAACGGCATCCACCACGCAAACAGGATCAGATCGGGATTCGCGCGCTTGATCGACGTCGCCGTCGCGAACCAGCTCAGCGGATTCCACAACGTAAACACCCGCGCCGAGTCCAGTTTCAACGCCTGCGCCGAGTCATCGAACTGCGTCTTGCCGGGGAACAGAAAGCCGGGAAACTGCTTTCTGAAATTGACGAGCGTAACGGTATGCCCCGCGCGCCTGAGCGACGTCGCCAGCACGCCGGAAAACTGCGCGATCCCCCCGCGAAACGGATAAGCCGGACCGAAAATGACGATGTTCAAAGGGAATAACCTCGGACGATGCCTGCAACCGAAGCGCGCCTAGCTACCGAATATGCCCTTCTGCGATCAACTTCTTTGTGTAGTCTTCGCGACTAAGTGGGCACTCAATGAACGCGACCAAGTCAGTCTTGCTCAATTTCAACTGCTTGGCAACCTGTCCTAACAGATATTGGTCGTAGTCTCCGCTCGAATGGCTGACGCGCGTACGAATCGATGTCTTCTTACCGGAGTTGTAGAACCAATACATATGATGGTGGGTGCTGGATTCCTCGAATCCTTTCAACTCGAGCACCGACTGTAACTTGTGTGAGGGAATCGTCTTCATGCAACACCGTCGGCGTTTTCAATTACCTCCTGCGCCAGCCGCTTCAAGGCAATCGCGTCTTCACTTAGCATGTCATCCCGTTCGCAGATGATGTCATCCCAGATTGCGAATAGCTCCTCTCTGAAATTCGAAAGCGCTTCAGAACGCGTTCGGGAATATGCAAGCACTCCAAGTGGAACGTATTCATACGTCCAGACACCTGCTTGATAGTCGAGTGCTACAGATATTGTGTTCCGGAGCTTCATCGTTCTCTCTCTGGCTCGGATTCGCCGCATGGAAACGGGGAGTAGGTCAATCTCCTCAACATCAAATACTTCAGAGACTTCCGAGATGTTGCCATTAGAGTCAAGCAGAACTCTCCCTGTTAGCTCAACAAGTGATCCCGCGACGAGTTGAGAAACCGTTTGCTCCAATGCGTCGGGGTATCTGCAGTTTATCAAGCGCCCTTGAACATCAACACCAACATGCTGCCGGGACGTGTCAATCTCGATGCGAAACAACTTGCCAATTATTGTCCGCACGGACTCTTCCTCAAACTCCTCTTGAGGTTCGATGGACAGCGAATGCACGAACTCGCGGTCGATCGGTCTTAAAACCCACGGTACGGTTCGATCCCCAATAATTGCCTCAATCTCGTAGTCGTCATCCGGTCCTGGGAGCACCTTCGCGAGCGATTTCATAGCCCGTGCACGAGATGGGTAGTCAGGAAGGCTGTCAGATACCGTGGCGCTGTCTCTCGACGCAATCGAGCCAAGTACCGTCGCAAGCAAGGCGATACTGTCGCGTCCGAGCTCAACTCCTTTGACGTCGAACATCTCAGGCGCCGGAAGACTCGCTTCGATCTCCAAGCTCCCAAATCGGGCATCTACGAGTCTTAGCTCGCAAGATGCTCTGACGAGCCGGCTCCACTTGCCTCGAGTTCCACCACGTCGCTTACTTGCGCCAAGCGAATACAGGGTATTCTGTAGGGCGCTGAGCTTGTCAGCAAGTACGAGGAGTGGCACATGGCCGTCCTCGACTGCGGGGCCCGTGATCTTCAGGCTAATTGATCGGTCGTTCATTCATGCTCCTGCAGATTGACTCGCAAACCTCAGACGTCTTGCACCAAATGCGCGGACCGCAGTTCTTCATCAATCCTCGTGGCGTCGCTGGCGCACTCATTTCTTCCCGACCGGTACATACAGCGCATCGAGATAACTCGCGAAATAGATGCCGAGCGTGATGTAGCCGACCACGTTGCGCGTCTGATAGGAGCGACGATACTCCTGATAGCGGTCCTCGACGTTCGGATCTCCGTACTGCTTCAGTGCGAGATAGTCGTCGTGCCGCCGGTTGACTTCCGTCTGCATGTAAACCAGCGCCGCCAGCGACAGCACTTGCGCCGCGATCACGACGGCCCCCTTGACCCGCTGATCCTTGTACATCTGACCCCAGCCCGGCGCGACCAACGAGCGCCACGACGCCGCAAGTCTTACGTCCGCCTGCGGCATCCGATAGACGGCCGGCTCCGATGCCACACGCAGCATATAGTCCGCCTTCGCCTGCCGGAACGCTTCCAGAATCTTCGGCGAAGTCGTAACCGGGTCCGGCTCGTAGCGCGGATTCACCGACAGCACGGACACGAATTCCTGAATCGCCGCGTCGTGCTGATCCTTCGCCACATAGACGAAACCAAGCAACGCGTGAAACTTGAGCTGCTCAAAATCATCGAGTCCGGTCGTGGTCCGCAATCCCCGCAACGCCGTCAACTCGGCGAGATCAAAGTCGCCGTTGTCGTAGTGCCGCTGTGCAACCGTGAACAGGCTGTCGGTAGCCGACGGCCCCTGCGCCAACGCGCACGCAGCGAACAGCATCAGGATAAGCAGTGATCTAATCATTCAACATTCTTGTAGGGGAGGGTCCGCGACCCTCCCGGAAAACGATCCGCGACCCTCCCGTATTTCACCGCAACAGCACCAATTTCGAGGTGACCGCCTGCGTCGGCGTCACCAGCCGCGCGAAGTAGATGCCGCTGGTGAATTTGTCGGCGCTCCAGGTAAACGAATGCGGACCGGGCTGCATAACTTCGTCGGCCAGCGTTTCGACCAGCCGGCCGGTCAGGTCGTAGATTGCGACGGTCACCCGTTCCGCAACCGCCAACTCAAGCCGTAACTGCGTCGCGGGATTAAATGGATTGGGGAAGCACAGAAGCGAGATCGACTGTGGCAGCGGCGCGCCCCCGGCGTGGACTTCCGACGTTCCCTCGCCGAATCGCACACTGAACAGCGAGCCGTATGCGCTCCCGACAAGTACGAGTCCCGACTCCGTCATCTTCACATAGGTCCGACCGCCAAAAATTCTGGCGTCGTAATGACTCCATGTCAATCCACCATTCGTCGTAACCATCACACCTCCGCCCGTCAGGCCAATCGCTCCCAATTCTGAGTCGTAGAAATCCACGTCGGTAACACTGCTGTACTGCGGCGCCGCGGACACCGAATCCCAATTTTGACCGCCGTCGTGAGAAACCCAAATGCCGCGCCCTGCACCAAGCCAAACCGTCGCGGAATCGATAGCATCAAAACTTCCCAACGAAGATGCCCCGGGGATTTCCTGCCACGTCCAATTCGCCCAACCGTCCACTGTTCGCATCAGACCGCCGGAACTCCGCCCCAGCAGCGCCCAGCCTGTGAGCTCGTTGATCATCTCCAACTTCGCACCGATCCCGCCGTTGGTGTTCCCCGAGAACTGTGTGTCCCACGTGCGTCCGTAGTCCGCGGTGGACTCAATCGCCAAGGCCAACGATGTGGAGTCCTGGAACTCGACAATTCGCCAGCCCTGACGGGCATTGATGAAACTGAGCTCTACATACGTACGGTCATCTGCGGAAAGCGTGTCCCACGAATCTCCGCCGTCCGCCGTGTGCAAGAATAGACCCTCACCGCACGCGTAAGCCACTTGGTCCATGAGCTGCACATCATACAGCGGATGGTCGCGCCCCAGTTCGAGATTGACGTGCCAAGTCTGCCCACCGTTGCGTGTGCGCAGCAGCTCACTGGTACTTGTGACCGCGAAGCCGCGGACACCATCGAATTCCACGGCCGTTATCTCCGCCCAAGTTGCGCTGGAACCCGCTTCACTCCACGTCTGCCCCGCGTCCTCCGAAATTAACCGGATTCCACCGTACCCGGTCGCAAACAGGCGGTAGCCGTCAACCTTCAGCACATCGAAAATCGCGGGATAGCGGTCCCGTCCGGAAAGCGCATTTCTCCACGTGAGTCCGCCGTCGCCCGTTCGTCGAATCTGGCCGGACAGAGGCCCGGAGTTGCCGGCGATCAAGCCAACCGCCGGATTCAAGAATAGCACGTCGTACGCCCAGTTGGACAGGTTCAGTTCGGCGCGGAGGGTCCAGTCCAAGCCGCCATTAGTCGAGCGCACGACCTCGCCGCGCGGCGGCTCGACGCCCCAGCCCAGCGAATCATCGACAAACGAAAAGCAATACACTCCGTCAGGATACACCACCTGCCACGTCGCGCCCCGATCGGTCGTGCGGTAGAGTGCAAAAAGATCGCTCAACCACCCGCAGCCGGAATCGTGCATCTCGAAATCGATGGAGTACGCGCCGTCGAAGCTTAGTTGTCTCCACCATGACTGTCCCCCGTCCGTCGTGTGTGCAAGCACGGCAGGAGTGGAATCGATCGAGTCGCTGCCGACCATCCACCCTTCAGTTTCGGACAAAAAGCTCAACTTGGTGACCCGCATGAACCCGGCATGATCGACCTCGGTCCACGCCTCGCCGTGGTTCGCCGTGCCCCAGACTTCGCAGCCCCACCCGTTGTCCTCTGACCAACTATTCCGCCCGCACCAGCCGTGCTCGCAATCGACAAAGCTCAACGTCGTGAAGTCGCCGTCGGTTTGCCAACGTGGCAACGGTCCAAGATCATCCCATGTACGGCCGTGATCGCTGGATCGTACTAATCGATCAATCGACATGGCAAAACCGCAATCCGGCACCGGGAACTGGGGCCGGAAAATCCGGTTGCCGCTCGGCAGCGGGTTCTGCCAGACGACTTCTTGTGCTAACGAATCATTAACGAACGAAACCAGACCGCCCAACAGGGCCGCGAACAGGTACGTCTTCATAAGCCGCCTCTGATAGGATTGGGTTACAAGTCCTATACCAAGGGTCTCAGTGTCCCACCACCTTCCTCAGCTCCTCCGTCAACTTCGGCACAATCTCAAACGCGTCGCCCACGATGCCGTAGGTCGCGACTTTGAAGATCGGCGCATCGGCATCCTTGTTGATCGCCACGATCACGCGGCTGGTGGTCATCCCCGCGAGATGCTGCACGGCGCCGGAAATCGCGATCGCTATGTAAAGCGTGGGCGACACGACTTTGCCCGTCTGTCCGACCTGCTCGTGATGCGATCGCCATCCCGCATCCACCACCGCGCGTGACGCGCCGACCGCACCGCCCAGCGTGTGCGCCAAATCCTCGATCAACTTGAAATGCTCGGCAGCCTTCAAGCCACGACCACCGGAAACCACGATGTCCGCTTCCGACACGTCGAGTTCGCCGCCGCTCGTCGCCTTTTCTTCAACCACCTGCGCGCGTACCTTGGCGGCATCAACATTGACCGCCCGCGACTCGACCGCCGCACTGCCGCCGACTTCAGCCGGTAGAAATGCCTTCGGCCTCAGCGTCAGCACACCGAAGCCCCCGTTGATCTTCGCCCACAGGATCACCTTCCCCGCATACATCGGCCGCTGTGCGTGAAGCTGCCCCCCTTCCACTTTCAGCTCCGTACAATCGGAAAACAGCGGGCGCCCCACCCGCGCGGCAACGCGCGGCGCGAGATCCTTCCCGCGTGCCGTGGCCGCAAAGAACACCGCCAGCGGTGATTCGCTCTGAATAAACTCACTCGCCGCCTGCGCATAACCCTCGGTAGAGTAGCTCCCCAGCGCGGGACTCGTGAGCTGCACCACCGTGCTCGCGCCGAACGCGCCCAGAGTCGCGGCATCGGAAACTTCTCCGAAGGTGACCGCGGTGACGCGCGCATTCAAATCGCCGGAAATTCGCTTCGCGGCCGATACAATCTCCTTGCAAACCGGACGGAGCAGGCCGTCCCGCGCCGGACAAAAAACCAGAATCGTGGACATCTCGTTACTCAGCTATTGGATTTCAGAATTAGTTACGGTTTCACCCGCACGAGTACAATCGCCATATCGTCTTCGATCTGCTGACCGCCGCGCGGCGTGACTTCATTCAGCAGCTCGCGCGCAATGTCGGCAATCGGCGCGGAGTGGTTGTCGATCAGGAACCGCTTCAAGCGGTCGTAGCCGAACATCTCATGGAGACTCGACAGCGTCGCCTCGGGAATCCCATCGGTGTAAAACGCGATCATGTCGCCCGCATACAGCGGATAATCGGCCTGCAGGAACGGATACGATTCGAGCACCCCCAGCATAATCCCACCGTCGCTCACCTCGCGCAACTGCCCGGTGGCGCGGATAATGTAAACCGGATTGTGGCCCGCGTTGACCATCGTAATCCGCGAACGATCCGCGGAAATCACGCCGATCGCCATCGTTACGAAATCCTCCGGCGACGTCCGCTTGTACATCTCAAGATTCAATGCCGATACGATTTCCGTCACCTGCCGCCCCGGCACCGCCAGCGCCCGCAGCGTCGCCTGCAAGTTCGACATGATCAGCGCCGCCTTGTAACCGTGCCCGGTCACGTCGGCCACACACAGCATCACGCGCCCGTCGTCAAGCGGAAAGAAATCATAGTAGTCGCCGCCCACCTGCTGCATGCTCTGATGAAAACCGAGCACCTCCAGCCCGGCCATCAAGAGCGGACCCTTGGGCAACAGCTGCAACTGCGCCGAACGCGCCTTCTCCAGATCGGCCGCCAACTCCTCCGACGCCTTCTGCCGCCGCTGCTCCACGCCCTTCGCGCGGAAATAGACAATCGAGCCCACCACGCCGGCGATCAGCGCGGCAAACAGCAACACCAGCGCCGTCAACCGCGCACCCTTGGGCCAGCGCGAGACCTGCTTGGCGATCGTCTGATCCACCGTGCGCGGTTGGGAATAGACCAGATATAGCGTGTCGCTGGTCGTATTCTCGAAGAACAGCCCGAGCACGCGCTGACTCGAATTCACATAGGGAATACCCTGCTTGTCGAACCGCGGTTTGCTGAACTTCGTCGGCGGAGTCAGCGTAATCGTCTCCGGATCGGCCGCGATCGCCGGAGCGTAGCTCTTCAGTTGCGGTTGCAGCGGATAAACCGTGCTGTCCCAGCAGACCTCGTTCGGCAACGCCGCCATCGCCACCCGCGCTTCATCATACCGCCATTCGTAAACCCGGCCGCTGACCTCCGGCCCCACCGGATTGTGCACGTAGTAGGAAAGCCGCGAAACCACGTCGCCGTGCACGCTGTCCTGCCGCCCCGCCAATGGCTCCGCCGTAATCACGTGCAGCTCCGGCGCCGAAAATGTGCACTTGCCCGTCAAAAACACGGAATCGTAGGCCATGCTCTGCATCAGCCGCTCCCGGCGAACCGTCGCAAAACTATCGCGCTCGGTATAGATCAAACTCATCATCGCCAAGGTCAGCGAATCCGCGCCGTTGATCCGCAAACTTTGCAGCGCGAACTTCGCCCGCGCAAAATCCGGCGCCGCGGCGCGCCGCGTTTGAACCACGCGACCGAACGGCGGCACCACCACCGCGCCCCACGGATCGTGCGTATGCACTACCGTGATGAGCGCGTCCTTGGGCAGCCACGCCGGCGCGGACGCTCCCGCCGCCAGCAGCACCGTCATATCACCGGCTTCGGGCGGAGCCAGCTCCAGCCGGAAGGCCAACCGTCCGCCTTTCGGACTCGCCCCGCCCAACAGCGAAATCTTGCTCGCGTCGCCGGTCCAACGGCGCACCGTGGAACTGGCGACAACCGAATCCCCCAGCGGCGTCGTTGTCCACATCCGAATCAGATCAGGCGGCAATTCGAGCTTGCGCAAGGTCTCAAACTTCAGCGTGTCCTTGAAGACGAACTCGTATTCGACCACAAACCGGTCGCCGTTCGCGAATTTCGTCGCCAGTCGCTGAACCGCGTTCGGCGGAAATGCCACCGGATCGGAAGGCCCCTGCTGAATCCAGTACGTAAAGTCAACGAGCCTGCCGCGCGCGCCGTCATCCTTGATCTGAAACCGGTACTTCCCGCCGCGCTGCGGCTTGAATTCCTCTTTGATCTCAATCGGTTCGCCGCTATACCGACGCTCGAACTGCTTGCCCTCCGCATCGCTCTCAAGCGCGATTCGCGTGCTCCCGGTTCCGCTGCCCATGTAAAGCGTCCACGTCAGCACGTCGCCCTTCTCGAGCGAAATCTCGGTCCACAACGAATCGCCCGGCTGTAAGAAGCTGTGCCGGGTGGGGGGACTGGGCGTCTGCGCGAACGTCAGCGCCGTCAGCAAGAGCGTCAGGCAAAAGCCGAATCGTTTGAATAGTAGCATGACCGGAATATCGGTTAAGTACTCGGGCGGCAGCGCCGAGCGGCAGCGTCAGCGATGTATCGAACTGTCGGGTGCGGGCGGCGGCGAAGCGGGCAACCGTCCCAGCGTAATCGCGCGGCCCAGCATCAGCCCGGCCGCCAGGGTCGCGAAAAAGAACGCCAGAATGTGCGCGATGGAAACCCCCGCGAAATAACGGATCTGCAGCGACGCCAGCATGAGCATCACCACACCAAGCACGATGAACTTGCGAGTAGGTCGATTCATGACGCACTCCTCATTTCTTCCTTCCCTCCGCTTCAGCGGCTGGGCCCGGTGGACTCGGCTGGATCGCCCTTTCGGTCAGATCACCTTCGCCTCTTCCTTGAGCTTCTTGATCAACAGCGGAATCGCATCGACGCCGTGGCCGATGATCTCTCCCGGCTGCCGCGGCGGGCGCGAGGTGACGGAGATCACTTCGATTTGCGGATCAATTGCGGCCGGCGTGACTTCGTCAATCGGTTTCTTCTTTGCCGCCATGATCCCCTTCAGCGACGCATAGCGCGGTTCGTTCAAACCCTTGTTCGCCGCGATCAGGCACGGCAGCGACGTCTCAACCACTTCAACCCCGCTTTCCACTTCCCGCTCGCAGCGAAATCCGCTCGCCGCCTTCTCAATCTTCACCACGACGGTTACGCTCGGAATATCCAGCAGCTCGGCGACCATGACGCCTACGCCGTGATGATCGTGATCGATGCCCTGCTTTCCACAGAGAATCAGATCGTACGCGAAGTTCATTCCCTTCACGGCGGCCGCCAGGACTTGCGCTGTCGCCAGCGGATCGAAACTGACGTCGCCTTTGACGTGCACACCGCGATCCACACCCATCGCCAATGCGGTGCGCAGTACCTTCGACACGTCGTCGCCCCCGACGCTGACGGCCACGACTTCGCCCGAACCGTCGGCATCGCGGAGTTTCAGCGCCTCCTCGACGGCATATTCGTCGTACGGATTGAGAATCCAGCTAATCCCGTCGAGGGCGACCGACTTCCCGTCGGCGGCGGGTTTGATATTGGCCTCAGAGTCGGCCACAGCTTTGAGCAACAAGAGGATGTTCACGAAAACTCCAGAAGATGCAATGAAAAAATTGAAAAGTAATCGATGATCGCCGCTCGGCCATCAGGCGTGGGCAAAGCGAGACGGGGCGAAGGGGTCAAAAGGGAAGCAGAAGCCGTTAAATCTACTCAATTTATCTCAAAGATTCAACGACATGCCCCTCCCTGAGCCGTCGGCATTTCGCCCAGCCGGAATCGGCGAGTCGGCCCTCCCCCCACATCCTGTGGGGGGCCGGGGGGGTGCGCGTCTTCGCGCATCGGGAACTTCTCGCCGGAATCGGCGAGTCGGCCTCCCCCCACATCCCGTGGGGGGCCGGGGGGGGGGCGCGTCTTCGCGCATCGGGATCTCCTCGCCGAGCAGGGAATGTGTCCCTGCCGGAATCCCGCTCCGGTCGTCAACCGGACCAGATTCCGCCACACGGCAGGTGCGTCAATTCCTGCACATCACGGGCGGTATCTCCCGTAGGGGCGGGTCCACGACCCGACCTCTACGCAACCGTAGCGCCGCACGGGCTTGTTGCCGAAATGATTTTGCCGAGGCCCCCGTGCCCGGGTGCCCGGAATCTGAGAAGAAACTTGTGAATTCGATGAAGATCGGGGTGTGGTTCACCCCGATTCCGGCGGGGTGAGGGCACCCCGCTCGGCGGATTCCGATTTCGGCAACAAGCCCGCACAGCCGTAAGCCACTCCTTCTGACCAATAGGGTTGCGAAGAATCGCTTGTTCGTTGACTCTGCTATCTTAACAGGACTGATTTCACCGTTACCACTTCGGTCCCGAGTTCCAACTCGATGTAGTACACTCCTGAGGGCCAGCCAATCGCGTGCAATTCAACTGAGTGGGGTCCAGCCGATAGAAAACCGAGATCTTGATGTTCCACCATGCGCCCGAGCAGATTGAACGCGCGAACCGTTGCCGGAGCGGGCAGAGTCAGATCGAACCTCATGTTAACGCCCGCATTTGTCGGATTTGGATATGTCGTGATCACATTGTGGCGATCCGGGCCGTAACGATCCCGATTGACCGAGGTGCCTTGAATCGTGATTCCGGTGACGAAATTCGATAACCAGCCTTGCGAAGTTCTCTGATATGCATTGTCTGTTAATGGAAGTTCGCCCGAATCGCCGACCACTCCGGAAAGCCACAGTGTATTAGGATCTGGATTCACCATCGCTTGCACTCCAACACCTGCTGATGCCCCAAATCGAGTTGAATATATTGGAGAAGTAAGATCAAAGGACAGCCGGGCAATCACAGCATTGCCACTTCCAAGCGCCGGATCTGTTGTGTCCGCCGATAAAGGAAAATCCGGACTACCGGTGCTTCCGACAACGAGAATTCCGCTCGCGTCACCCGCACTGATAAAATCAACATAGTCATGGTACATTCCGCCTAATAAACTTGAGGCAATGAGACCCGAGGAGGGTTCAATTCGCGAGATAAACCATTCCCAAAAACCAGCTGGCCCCCCTACAGTGTCTATCACTCCTTGTGTAGTAGGAAAATTCAACGACAAAGTGCTACCGCCAACAAAGACACCAGAGTCGCTAACCGTGACAGTCGAAGCAAAGTCCCAATCCATTCCGCCTAGAAAAGAGCTGTAGCCAATTATTCCGTCCGACAAATTCAAATGAGATACGTAAGCATCGGAGTGACCTCCAAAATTCGGTTGGAAAGCACTCTCAGTAACGATTAATCCACTGTCACATTCTCCGGCTACCCAAAGTTGACGATACCCAGTAAGATACCCGGAACGAATATTGACTCTGGTATTTTCAACCCGAGTTGGAAACAACGTCGAGTACGTAACTTGCTGGTCACGTGTATCGTAAATCGTAACAAAACCGGGGCTACCGGGTGACGAACGAGCCATCGCATCCGGGGTCGTCGGAAATAGATTTCCAGTGTTTGCATAGCCCATTACATACATTTCATCATTAACGGAGTCATACCTCATGCATTCAACGAACTCGCTAATCGGGCCGCCAATGTACGTAGAGTAAAGGAGGTTTGCTCCATCCATTGAAATATGGGATAATGCTACTTCGTAGTCACCGCCAAATATTGAATCAAACGCGCCCGATGTACGCGGCCAATCATGGCTTTCGGTATTTGCTGCGATTACAATATTTCCTTGATTGTCGGCCACCAGTTCGGTTTCCCAGTCCTCATCACTGCCGCCGATATAGGTTGAGAATAAGAGAAAGTCCCCATTTGCCGAAAACATGCTGATGAAGCAGTCGTGCATCCAAATCGGCGTGTCGCGATACGAACCGGGAGTAATCGGGAAATTATCATCAAGTGTTGACCCCGAAATCACTATATGACCTTCGAGGTCGAGACATAGACCAGTCGCTCCTGTACCCGATCCAAAGTAAGTACTGTAAAGTAGTGGATCAATCGTGAACTTCTTGTCAGGGTTATACGCACCCAATACTAAAGAGTAAGTTTCGTTCGATATAGACCGAAAGCACACCTGTACATCGGTTTGAACCGAATTGTCCTTTTGCCATCCCAACGGCTTCTGCTCTATCAGTTCACCCAACGAAGTCGCCAGCACGAGATTCCCGGAGCCGTCAACCAGCAGCGGTGCGTCAAGTCCTTCATACTCAATCAGAATCTGCGACGGATCGGCGAAAGGCTGAACGTGATAGTTGGTCTTGATGCCCTGCGGATCGGCCACGAACTCCACATCGATCCCATTCCAAACATTCTTCGCCATCACCCGCTGATAGTGCCCGACCCGGCTCCGCCACTTGCACGAGTCGCGGCCCAAGAAGTAGTTCGAGTAGCTGGGCAACTTGTCAACCCCCCTTAGTCCCCCCACAGAGGGGGGGGAGAGCCGATTGACGAAGTTCATCTTCAGGACGTGACCACGAACCGATGCTGGCTGGGGCTCCTCCTCCCCCCTTAATCCCCCCATAGGATATGGGGGGAGACCCGACGCGGCGTTGGCCGTTCGGTCATACTGCCGGATGTCGATAGTCAGGCCCTGATTCGTAATATAGTAGGTCGTGCCTCCCGCGCTCAGCTTGAAGGCAAACGGCTCGTCCCACTGCCCCTCGTTGGCCACGAAGAAGATCGACGGCGGAAGCGCCGGCCCCGCCCACGCCACGCTCGCCAACATCAAGATGAAAGTGTATCTGCACATGTTCGATCGAACTTTCGATCACTCACGCTTCACGTTTCAAGTTTCACGTTTTCGGAATCGTCTCCGCCCAGCCCCGGCACCGTCAGGATCGCAATGATCACCAGCCCCATCACCCCGAACATCGTGAAACCGATTACCTCAGCGAATCCGGTCCACACCATCGCCAACGCGGAGTGTCCGCCAAGCACGAACAGGTGAAACAGCAGCGCGGCGATAATCCCGCCCCGGACCGCCAGCACTCCCGCCACAATTCCCCATGCCAGATAGGACAGCGCGGCCAACTGGGTGAACTGCGCCACATCGTAGCCGCTGAAAAACACCGCCACCAGCGCGCTCAAGACGATCGCCAGCGGCGCGCGCACAAGCTGCATGCAGACCGGAATCAACCACAACCGATACAGCAGCTCGTCCCACAGAATGTCAGAACAAATCAGCGTCGGCAATCCCAGTGACGGGACCGGAGAAGCGAGTGCTCCGGAAACCACCATCGGCAGCTTGCTCATCTGTCCCAGCGCACCGAAGTGCGGCATCATCCATGACTCGACGGCGATCACTATCGCCGCCGCCCAGAGTGCGAAGCGCGCCGCGCGGTGCACCATCGCACTGAACGGCAGTCCGTAGGTCTTGGTCCCGCGCCCCACCGAACTCAGCGACGGCACCCGCGGCAACATGTCGCGCCAGAGCGCCTCACCCGTGGCCACGATCAACCCGATCAAGATCGCGCTCTGCAGCGCCTCCACGATTGCGCTCAAAGCCACCCGCGCGACGAATCCGGCATACGGACTGTCCGCCGGCATCAGCAGCATCGCCTGCGGAAACGTCAGCGCGCGCACCGCGATCACCAGCACGAACACTGCCCCCCCCCACGCCGCCGCCGTGGATAACGCGAGTTTCGTGCGATGCCGCTGCACCGCCACGAACACGCCCAGCACAATCAGTGTGAAACCAAGTACGCGGTGATCGCTCGGCCGACGCGCCGGCGGCGGTATCGTCGAGCTGACGTCCGGCTCGACCGCGTAGCCGGTCAGCGCATCGCCGCTCAGAATCAGCGAGAGCTTCCCGCCCCGCCCAAAGGTATCCGGCCAGGCAAACGTAAACGCCCAATCCGTGCGCTGCGGCCGCATCACCAGCGTATCACCCACAATCTCCAGACCCGCCGTCGGTACGGCCAACTCCGTACTCAACTTCGTCAGCGCCAGATCCAGTGCATCGTTTTGATCTAGCCGCGCCCCCGGCTCGTCATCGAGAATCTGTCGGTCAACCTTATAGATGTTGCCCGCCGGCGAGACCCCCACCGTCCAGCCGTCGATCTGCCCTTCCCGAAAATAGCGAACCAAATAGCCGACCGCGGGATTGACCGCAAAGCGCCATTCGTCGCCTTCCACCGTGCCCCACTCGCCCCCGCCGCGCCGATCCGTCGCGCGAATCATCGTGTAGTTGGCCAAGTCGGCCCCCTGCGCCAGCAGAAAGTCCTCCGCGATTCCGGCCGCCTCGTCCATCCGCACCCACCCGAGCGGCCAGGGATTGCCCCGCGTTCCGACGAACCACAGCACCGTCGCCAGCAGTACGATCGGTGGTATCAAACTGGTCAGATACCACGAACCAATCCGGCGCGGCCATTCGCGCCGCGCCGGGTCAGTGTGCATGCTCATCAACTTCGTCAGGGCTTCGAACTTCAAGCGCTTGCTCCCGAATTAGACAAGGCCGCCGATCAGACTCACGTCGCCCTTGCCCACGCGAACAATGACCGGATCTTCCGAATCTGTCAAGTCCACGACGGTCGAGACCTCTGCCGGCAACACCCCGGAATCGAGCACGAGCGCAATCTCGTGTCCCCAGACCTCTTCAATCCGCTCCGGATCGCCGATCACATCGCCGTCCCGATCCGTCACGCTGGTCGACAAAATCGGCCGTCCGAACTCCTTCAGAAGCGAGTGACACACCGGGTGAGCGGGCACGCGGATGCCCACGGTCTTCTGCTTCGTCAACAGCAGCCGCGGCACCTCCCGCGTCGCCGGCAGCACGAACGTGAATGGACCGGGCAGGCATCGCTTCATGATCTTGTAGGCCGGGGTGTCCACATTCGCATAGGTGGCGATGTCCGAGAGATCGGCGCACAGAAACGATAGCGCGTGATATTTGGAATACCCCTTCAGCGTCAGCGCCCGCGCCATCGCCTGCTTGCTGTGAATATCACACCCCAGTCCGTACGTCGTATCGGTCGCGTACGCGATCAACTGCCCCTCCTCAAGCGCCTTGATCGCCTGCCGAATGAAGCGAATATTGGGATTGTCCGGATGCGTTTCGAGAATCATGGTAGCCCCTCACCCCTGGCCGTGCCGACCGGGTACCGTCAACTGTGAATCATGCGCCCGTGCGAAGCACGGTCCTGACAACAAAATACATCAACTTATGAGCAATCGCAAGCCATTTGGTGCGCCGCTCACTTGACTTCGGCGTCCAGATGCCCTATACTAAGCAGTGGTCCCGCAGCGAGTCGTACCCTGACTCTGGTTCGGCTCGGCGGCGAAGCCAATCGTGATCGGGCTGGTCGGCGGACGGAACCGATCTTCGCCCGCCGTCCGATCCGTTCCCTTACCGCGCCCGTACGCACCCTCAATCCTCCTGTTAATTAATCCTTTATAGCCTCGTTCGCATGTCATCCGGCTTGCCCATGTTCACCGACCTGATGTTGATCATCGGGTCCTCTCTGCCGGTCCTGTTCGTGTTCCGGCGGCTCGGTCTGCCCTCGATCGCGGGCTTCGTCCTGACCGGAATCCTCATCGGTCCCTCCGGGCTGGGTCTCATCGATGCCGCCGAAAATATCGAGACGGCCGCCGAAATCGGCGTCGTGCTGCTGCTGTTTTCGGTCGGCCTCGAATTCTCGCTCTCCGAACTGCTGCGGACTCCCGCCAAGCTCTACCTGATCGGCGCGCTCCAGGTGATCGTCACCGTCGCGGCCGGAGCTCTCGCGGCGAGTTTGCTCGGCTTCTCTACGCCCACGTCGCTGACCATCGGCTTCGTCCTCGCGGTTTCGTCGTCGGCCATTGTGCTCAAGGGCCTCTCGGACTTCGGCGAAGTCGAAACGCCGCTGGGGCGCATGGTCGTGGCCATCGCCGTTATTCAGGACGTCGCCGTCGTGCCCATGCTGATGGCCATGAACATCATGACCGATGCACGCGCCGACTGGCAGTCCATCGGACGTCAGGCCCTGATGGCCGTCGCGCTGGTCGGCTCGCTCTACCTGATCGCGCGCTACCTGCTGCCTCGATGCTTCGCCCGCCTGATGACTATTCGTACGTCCGAGGTCGTATTGCTGGCCACGATCCTAGTACTCCTGGGAACGGCCTGGCTAACCTCGCTGGCCGGTTTGTCGCTGGCCATCGGCGCCTTCGCCGCCGGGCTGATGCTGGCAGAGACTCCTTACTATCCGCAAATCCTCGCCGAAGTCGCGCCCTTCCGCACGCTCTTTTCCAGCCTCTTCTTCGTCTCGGTGGGACTACTTTTCGATGTCGGACTTGTGCGCGACCATCCCATCGGAGTGCTGCTGATGGTGGCCGGAGTCATCGTCGTCAAGCCACTGATCGTGGTCCTGGCGGCGGCGCCGTTCAGACTGTCATCGCGCGTCAGCCTGCAAGGCGGATTGTATCTCGCCCAAATCGGCGAATTCGCCTTCCTGATTCTCACCACCGCCGCCGCGTTGAATCTACTGGCGGACCGCGAGTTCCAATACCTGCTCACCACCGCTGCCTTGACGCTGGCGATTACCCCGATCGTCATGCAGTGGGCGCCGCGCTTCAGTTGGCGCGCGCAAGAACGCCTGCGCTTCCTGCGCGGCGTGGACTCCGATCAAGAACGGACAACGCGTGACCCGCGCCCGCAACCCGCGATTCTGATTGTCGGCTTCGGACTCAATGGACACAATGTGGCCCGCGCGCTGCACGAGACCGGCCTGTACTATGAGATTCTCGAATCAAATCCCGAAATCTGCCGCCGCGCCCGCACGGACGGCGAAATTATCCACTACGGAGATGTCGCCAGCCCCGAAGTCCTGCAAGCCATCGGCATCCGGGATTTCGACCTCGTCGTCTTAGCCATTTCCGACCCCGCGGCCACGCGGCGCGCCGTCGCCATTCTGCGGACACAATCCGCGTCCATTCACATCATTGTCCGCACACGCCATGTCGCCGAGGTCGAGGAGCTGCAACGGCTGGGCGCCAGCGTGGTCGTCCCGGAAGAGTTCGAAACCTCGCTGCGCATCTTCTCCACGGTGCTCGCGCATTACCGCATCCCCGCGCACATCATCGCCGCCCAGATTGATCTGGTCCGCGGACAGAGCTACCGTCTGTTACGCACCGGATCCACCCCCAGCGGCCTCGAAAACCTGCAGGCGATTCTGATGCAGCGGTTGGTCGAGGCCATCTATGTGTCGCTGGATAATCCACACGTCGGGCGCACGCCCGACGACATCGGGCTGATGCAAAACGAGAATCTGATTCTGCTATCGATTCTTCGCGATGGCAAACCTCTGCCCCAGCCGATCGGGCAGGCTGTGCTCCGAGCCGGCGACCTGGTCGTCCTATACGGCTCCCACGAGGCCCTGAATCGCGCCGTCCAAGGCATCGTCCGAGCGTAACCCCCGCCGAGCCGTGCGTCCCCGCCGAGCGGGGTGCCCTCACCCCGCCGGATTCGGAGAGTCGCACCTCGCGGGCGGCCTGCGGCGGCACGTCTCTTGAGACTTGACGTGCCCCGCTCTTCTTCGCCGAGCTCCACCGCCGAGGCATGTGTCTCCACATGCCCGGAATCTTCCCTGCGGCGGTACGTCTCTTGAGACCGGACGTGCCCCGCTCTTCCCCCCCCGAGCCGTGCGTCCTCGCGCGGCCGGAATCTTGCCCCGCGCGCAGAACGAAGAAAGGAGCCTCACGGCCCCTTCCACGATTGCATCCCCTCGCGCTCGCAGCTCAATCCATCACTGATCCGTTAACGCCACGCTGATCTCGATCTTCTGCTCCGGCGAAAGTCGCAGGAACAGAAACTCCGGCCGTTTGATCTGGTGATCCTCAAGCTTGACCGTCCAGTTTGCCGTCACGTAGAGCAGATTCCCTTGGCCGCCGGACAGCCGCTTCTCCGCTTCGCCACCAGCCGCCAGATAACGCAACGTCACCGGAATCATGTACTCCTTCGTGATCCCATGCAACGCGAAATCACCAACCGCCGTCACCGTCACTTCACCCCCGAATCCCAGTGTCGCCGCGGACGGACTTTCCAGCCGCTTTAGCGTGAACGTCGCCTGGGGATACAACTTGGTTTCGAGGTGATTCTCCCGCATGTGCTGATTGCGCAACGACAGCCCGGTATCGAGTGTGTTCAGATCGACGGTGAAACTTCCGCCGCTCGTCGCCGTAAGTTCGGCCAGATTCAGATTCACGCTCCCGGTCACCGACGACGTCCGCCCGACAATCTTCTCCATCGTCGCTTCCGAGGTGAACTCGACAACGTTCTTCTGGTCCTGATCCAGCGTATGAAACTCCCCGGCCTGCGCGACGAACGGGCCTCGCAGCGCCAACGTAAACGCGATGAACATCAAAGCGGCAACCCTAATCATAATCCCTCCAGGTTGGTGGTTGCGCAACAGCGTAACGCAACGGCGGCGACATCGCCTGCTCCTTCTACCAAAAAGCCCGATAGCCGGTTCCTCGGTCGGATCCGGCTGCCAGGCCTTTCCAGCGCGAAATGTCGGACGTGAAGTCGTTACTTGGCCAGCTCGATGAACTTCTTGCTGGGCACGAAGCGCGGCAACTTCCGCTGCGGCACCTCCACGACTTCCCCAGTCTTCGGGTTACGCGCCTTGCGCGGAGCCCGATCGACCAGCAGGAAGTTCCCGAATCCTGATAGCGTCACCTTATCCCCGTCCCGCACCGCATCAGAAATGGTTTCCAGCGCGGCCTCCAGTGCGTCCTCCGACGAGCGTCGGTTCAGGCCCGTTCTCGCCGATATCGCCGCGACCAACTCCTCCTTCGTCATACTGCCCATCTCCTCTGAATACGGCTTAACCTCGTGAAACATAGCGTTTCACAATCGCCATGATAGTAGATTATTACCAAAGAGTCAAGTTTTCACCACATAATTTGAAAACTATTCTTTGTTGACCGGATTAGTCCAGTTTACACTTCAGTCAACCCGGCCGGATTTGAGATTCGCCCGCAAATTCTGTATATTGGACCTCGTAGGCTATTTCTACTATCCACAAGAATTTGCGAGGTAGATTTCATGGAAGAACCAGAACTTTTCAGAGTCCGCTCGGTGTGGTCTGGCGATGTCGAGGACTATGACACCTTCTCCCGCGAACTAAGGTCGTCCCTTCCGGGCGGGCAAGGAATGCGCACATCGTCGTTCAAAGAAGGTCGCGTAACCGGCGCAACGAATCCCGAGGAGCTTTTTCTGGCATCGCAGAGCGCATGCCTCATGCTGACCTACCTCGCCGTCTGCTCCAAATCGCGGGTGCCAATTGTCGGCTATGAGGACGAGGCCGAGGCCTTATTGGAATTCGTCGATCGTCGCTATCGCGTGACCAAGATGGTCCTGCGACCAACCGTAAAGATCAAGGGACCCATCGACAAATCAAAGCTCGACACGCTGTTCGAGAAGGCCCACGGAAACTGTTACATCGCTCTGTCCGTAAAATCCGAAGTGGTCGTTGAACCAACTTACGTCTCCGTCTGAGTCCGGCCGCTGCACTGCTTTGCGTCAAGGCGTTCCGCAACGGCCAAGCCACTTCATCTCTGATTCATCGCTTTCCCGGAGTTTCCATGCCAATCTATGAGTATCGTTGCAATTCCTGCGGACGCGTCGCCGAGATCTTCGCCCGGAATGCAGGAGAGGATGTTCCCCCCGCGGTGTGCGCTTGCGGCAAACAAGCCGAATTCACCAAACTGCTCAGTGCTTTCGCGGTCGCGCAGGCCGAGTCCGGCCCCTGCGAGTCCGGCGCCTGTCAGAGCGAGCTGGGCGGAGGCGGTGGTTGCTGCGGAGGACATTGCAGCCATGGCGAATCATGGCTGCCGATTCTCGAAACCCCAGGGAGAATCGAATCCGCCAGTTATCCACCGGATGCCGCACTCTCCAATTTCGTGAGAAGTTTCACAAGACACCTCTCTTCACCGCCAGGATGGCCTGATCTTTGCCATTTTCTCTATGCTTTTTCCTTGACACGACGGCAATATTTGCTTAACTTAGCAGTGCGAACCCTATATCTTGTGTGATCCCGACCGTTATCCACAAACTGTTGTTGATAACTCCTGCCCCGGACACATTCGTTCGCCCCTGCCCGTCCCTATCCATCCACCTCGAACCAGCCACCGAGGCGAATGCCGAATCGAAAATTCAAACTGATCTACCTGTCGCACGACCTGACCAAGAAGGTCGAGCTGACCCTCAGCCATCGTAAGGTCCGCGGGTTGCTCTTGGCCTTGGCAGTGTTCTTCCTGGCGACCAATATCGTAGCCGGCCTGCTCGCAAGCTTCGTCCTGAACTCCCGCGAGAATGAGGCCCTCCAAACCGAAAACCAATCCCTGCGGGATCACCTCGGCCAAATCGAGACCCGCATCGCCGGATTGGGTGGCAATCTGAAAGAGCTGAGCGAGACCGACCGCGTGCTGCGCATGATGGCCGATCTCCCCGTCGTTGACCCGGATGTCCGCGACGTCGGGGTCGGCGGATCCGTGGAACCCGTTCCCACCGTCGCCGAGCAGCTTCCTGAGGTCAACAACGTGCTCTGGACGCTCGACCGGGTGCAGCGCGAACTGGAGCTGCAAAAGTCAAGCTTCGCCGAGATCCACTCCAAGATGACCGCGGACAAGGAGCGGCTGAAACACACGCCGACGTTGCGCCCGATCACGGGCGGCTATGTCTCGTCCGGCTTCGGTGTCCGGCGCGATCCGTTTACCAGTGACGTCGAAAACCACTCCGGTCTCGATATCACCCAGCAGCGCGGCACCCCGGTGCTCGCCGCCGGTGACGGTCAGGTCATGTACGCGGGCTACTATTCGAGTTACGGCAAGTTCGTGGTCATTGATCACGGCTTCGGCTACACCACCGCCTACGGTCATCTGCACGCGTACAACGTCCGCCATGGGCAATATGTGACCAAAGGCCAGACCGTCGGTCAGGTCGGCTCGACGGGGCGCGCCACCGGCTGCCATCTGCACTATGAAGTGCGCGTCAACGGCACCGCCGTCGATCCCTCCGATTACTTCTTCGATCAGGTCGCCGAACTCCCCGGCAGCGGAACGAAGAACTAAGCCGTCACCACTATTCAGATGTTGAAAAGCCCGGGCTTTGGTCCGGGCTTTTGCTGTGTTTTGGATGACGGATTCGGCCTACTTCAGTAACATCACTTTGTGGGTCTCCACGCGGCCGGCGAATTCAACGCGATAGAGATACACTCCGGCGGCGGCCGCGGACGCGTTCCAGTTCAGGCGCGTCAAGCCGGCGTCTAACCGCTTGTCAAGCAGCGTGGTGACCTTCTGCCCGAGCAGGTTGTAGATCTCGACCGTCGCGAGTCCGGCTTCGGGCAGCGTGAGCTCGATAGCGACGGAGTTGTTGAAGGGGTTGGGATGCGCGGTGGCGAGCGGCGCTGCGACGGTCTCATGCACCGACAACTCGTCTTCAATCGTCGCTTCGGCTGCTGATTGCTCCAGGCGTTCGTGGAAGACTTGCAGTCGGTTGCGCACGCTCTGCGCCTGTGCGCCCACGCTCAGCGCGCCCGCTCCGGCATCCATGAAGTCCACGAGCTGCGCGGTCTCCACGGCCCAACTACTGTCTTCGCCGGACGTCGGATCATTGCGTATCGCGTCCAACTCATTCCGCGCCTCATCAAAGTGAGCCGCCGCCAATAGGGCCCACACTGCTTCACAGCGAGCCGCGCGGCGCAGCTCCCCGGCTAAGGAATCGGTGGCCCAGATTGCCAGCAGTTCATCGTGCCGTTGCGTCGCAGGAACGGCATCGGCAAGCCCCGTGCGGAGATAGCCGCGTGCGGACCAGATTGCCTGTGAAGTTCCGGGGTATTGGTCAATCACCGCTGCATAGTCGTCGCTCGCGCCTGCGAAGTCGCCGGTCTGCTCTTTGGCGGCGGCGGTTTGGTAGGCTGCTTCCGGAACATTCAAGCCCGCAAGTGGAAACTCGACACAGCTGATTTCCGCGGTGGCCGGAGCGATATCGACGAACGCAGTGTCCGGACAGAAGTGGTCGTTGCCCGGTCCCGGAGGATCGGCCAGCGTGCCGCCGATCTCGTAGTAATTTTCTTTGAGATCGTGGACGAACGTAATCGAACAGCGCTGACTTTCGTCAAAGACAAGGCCGCCGTTGTTCGTGTTCCCCAGCGGATTCAAGCGGAAGGCGTTGTTGCCGCGACCCAGCGCGGGGAAGGAGTTGTTGAGCTTCAGCAAGGGCCGGAAATTGGAAGGAACTCCCACACAGACGCAATAGGGATTGCAACTCCCGCACCACGTGACGGTCACCGTATCGATCAACTTGTTCTTGCCCAAGCCCGAGTAGTTCCCGTTCATGACGATGTTGGCGTTGTTCGTGCAGGTGATTTGATTCTTCCAGTTGTGCTCGAACAGATTGCACTCCAACAGCGCGGTCGTTCCGCTGAAGAAGCCGCCGCCCCACCACGGAACCATGAACCCGCTGGCGCGCACTTCGTTGCCCGTGAACCGCGCGCGCTCGCCGGTCGTGCGGTCGCCGGACCAGTAGATGCCCACCTTGTCGCAGGATTCCAGCACGTTGTTTTCAAACGTGCCTGCGCTGGCGAGACCGAGGATCCCGTAGCGACAGTGCGTGAACAGATTGTGCTCGATCAGCGAATTCGCGGTGGTCACGTCATAGGCTTCGAGACCGTAGAAGCAGCTATCAAACGTACAGTTGTTGATCCATGTGTAATCGCCGCCCTGAATGAACACGACCGGTGCGCGCTTGAAAATGCAGTGCACGAGTTCCACGGAGTCCGCGTTCACGAAGTAGATCCCGCCGTTGCCCGTGTTCGAGGGAAACTCGAAGATGATGGGTTCTGCTTCCGTGCCCTTTGCCTGCAAAGTGCCGGAGATGTCGAGGTAGCCATTCTGAGAGAACGAGACGAGAGTGCCAGGGTTGACAGTCAAAACGCTGCCCGGTGCCGTGTTTAGCGTACCCGCGACTCTGACCGTGTCAAACCATGCATGCGGGTGTGTCATTGTACCTTGCCAGGAATTCGCGATGAGGTCTGCAGTGTAATTCCCGTTAGCCTCCACGCGGATGTTCCGCAGTGCTATGCCCGTGTTCCTGTTACGACGAACATTGAGTGGTGTGATTCGTGTCACGAATCGCGATGTCGGATTTGTATGATCGTCCATGAAAGTCCCTGGTCCAAAGAAGGAGCTTGAGCCACCTTCTCCCCGGTAACCGGCGGCAGCGGCAAACATGAATGAATGCGTGTCAGATCGCATCGTGAAGACGAAGTCCATTGAATCCATGCCCGTCTCTGAGTTCGGGACGCTGTCAAAGCGAACAACGTCCAAGGTATCATGCATAAGTGATTGACCGGCGTAGTAGGTGTAGGGGTGTCCGCCCACAATCTCGTAGTTCCAGTGACCCGACTCGGGTTCCACCTCCAGGTTTCGTGGAAATCGGCGCTGCATGTCTGCCCACCAGTTCTCTATGCGCCTCCATGCCAGCAATCCAGAATTCGGCCAATACCTTTCCCAATTCGAACTCCGATTGTGCGCGGTAACATAGAAATACTGGTAAGCATCGGATGCGAGCTTGAGTTTGTAGCACGAGCCCTGTTCCGAGTACGGAAGCGAGTTGTCCACGTAAGGCTGGATAGCCTGATCGAAACGCGTTGTAGAAACGTCCACTCGAGGGCTCCACTGCTCATCGACTCTCGACATGGGATTGAATATGGAGGGATACTTGATTGTGTCCCCGTTCGAGAACCCTCCGCTGGACATGATGTCGAAGCTCCCGAGAGCCATGTGTTCAAAGCGCCTACCGCCCTGATGGTTCCAATCGGGCTGGTATCCGCCCTCCCATGTGTGGCCGAATTCGTGTGCAATGAGTCCTAGCGACTCGAAGTAGTCAAAAGTGAGCCAGCCCGTGAAGCCTCTTGCAACTGTCACACCGCGGCGGGAGTGGAATTGATGGATCCCGCCGTACCCCATTACTCCGCCTCTTGGCGCGGGATTATTGGCCTCCTGATAACCATAGATCAGGAAGAACACAAAATCGACAATGCCGTCTGGACCGCCGCCGGGTGCTCCTCTTCGGTCATAATCGGCCATGTTGATTCGCTCATCCACCTGTTCCATTATGTCCGCAAAAAACGAGTCATATTCCGCAGTGCATGGCGTCGGCATCGAGCCACAGTTGTCGGGACAACTGTCACACCACATGTTTTCACCCGCTTGCCTTGCGCAGGGAATGTGCCGCGAATACCAACATGAATCGTCGTCACGCCGGGCAATGTCCCCGCGCACCAACAAGGCGCCGCGAGAGTTGTCAAGGCAGTAGTTCGTAAGGCTTCGTGGATAACTAGGACTCAACAGACTATCAGCGTACCAAGGAAGTTGCTTGTTCGTCCCGTCGACCATCCTACAATCGGATCCGCCAGCACAGAAGATAACAAGTGCAGTTATGGAGTCATCATCCAGTGTTGATGTTCCGCTCTGCGATGTGTCCATACCGCCGCAATAAAACGAGCCAAAATAGTCAGTTGGTATCTGAGCGATGAGCCTACCGCTCGTGACCACAAACATGAGGGCAAGCAAGCGAGCGATCATGACAGCCTCCTACTTAGTGACAAGAAAACGAGATGTCATCGGCCGACCTTCAGTACTTGCATGTAGCCAGTATGCACCGGATGGCAGTCGGACCACGATCGACGTCAGATCGACTTGCTGAAACGGTCGATAGTCGCCGAGTGGGACGTCGGCAACTCGTCGTCCGAGCAGGTTGCAAATGAGCAGTCTACTCGTATGTTGCGGAAGCGAAGCGACGAGTCCGCCATTTGTCGGATTCGGATAGACTCGCAGCACCCCACATTCCTGCGTCCCGCGGCGTTCCGCAGGACTCGAGTCCATCCGGTCGGAGTACCAAATATCTCCGGCGGTCGGTGGATCGCCGAACCGCGAGGCAAAGTACAGGCGTCGTCCGTCCGCCGTGACGCAGGGTGTGGTTTCGGTCGGGAAGCGTGCCAAGACGCGGTTGATATTTTCAGGGAGAGCCTCACCGATGGTCCAGCCGCTGTCTGTCAAATGGCTAACACAAAGTTGATCGCTTCGTCCCCAGAAGAAAAGTTCGGCGGTATCCAGGCCCATTGACGGGTAAGACTCGATGTCAAAGGTGTTCAGTCGTCCCGGAAGCAAACTCGGGGCGGACCATCCCGTCCCACTCATCGTGTCTCGCCGACATTCGTAGAAGTCCTCGCCGCCCATCCCTCCGCCGCGCCAACTTGAAAACAGCAGGCGTGCATTATCCGGTGTTGCACACACGGCGAACTCGATTCCACTGCTATTGATTGGTTCCGGCAGACATTCTGGCGCTCCCCACGAGGTATCCGAGTACCCAGTCCGAAATGACCAGAAGATGTCCCAGTCATTTCCCATGCTGACAAAATACAGGGTGTCGTCGCCGAGGGCCACGGTCGGGTTGCGCTCGTCGACACCCTCCTGGCAGAATGGCAGACGTGCAGGCTGTGTCCAGCCGTCTCCGTTTCGCGTCGATACGTACAGGTCGAAGTCTCCATGCCCCGCGCGATTCGACGAGAAGTAGAGAGTGGACCCGTCAGCAGTGATAAACGGACACCAATCCCAAGCCCATGTATTTATCCCTATAGTATCTTGAAACGTGTCGACCAGCACTGGATCCATCCATTGCCCACCCCCCCTTGCGGCACAAAACACCGTGGCTGCCACCGCAATGACAGATAAGCGCACCCAGCGCCACGGGGGTGGTGCAGCAAGTTCGCCTGATTCGGGTTTGCGGTGGGGCCACCGTGAAAAGAGTTTTGGCATCGCTCCGGCCTCCGGGTTTGATCGATAACAATAATCTACTCTACGCGATCAACATTGTCAACCCCCCCTCATCGCCCCCCCCCCCCCGCGCTATGCTCTGTATTATCATCAATTCCGCCCACTTCGCTCCGATTCATGAGACCCTTCGATTGAGGCGCGACATTAGTTCCTGAGCCGGGGGGCGCGCTGCAGTTCAAAAACGAAACCCTGCCAGCGATGACAGGGTTTCCCATAGTTCGAGCGACTGGCTATCAAAACCAGCCCGGGCGGTGTTACATCGTTGACTTGGCTTGATTCTCGCCTTGCGGTAACGGCCGGCCTGCCAGCTTGTAGAGCACGGGCAATACGATCAGAGTGAGTAACGTGGACGTTAGAATCCCGCCGATCACCACGGTTGCCAGCGGTCTTTGGACTTCCGATCCGACACTATTGGAAAACGCCATCGGTACGAAACCCAAAGCCGCCACCAGGGCAGTCATGATCACCGGGCGCATCCGCAGCGACCCGCTCGTGCGAATGGCGTCGGCCAGCGACCGGCCTTCCTGCTGCAGTTGGCGAATGGAAGAGACCAGCACCAGTCCGTTCAAGACCGCGATTCCTGAGAGCGCGATGAAGCCGACTCCCGCGGAGATCGTGAACGGCATCTGGCGTACCGCCAGTGCCAGTACGCCGCCCACCGCGGCCAACGGCACACCGCTGAATATGAGCAGCGCGTCGCGAACGGACTTGTACGTCCAATACAACAGTCCAAAGATCAGCAGCAAGGCAAGCGGCACCACAATCATCAGGCGTGCTCTGGCTCGTTCCAGATTCTCGAACTGCCCGCCGTAACGGACGTAGTAGCCCGCTTCAAACGACACCTCTTTGTCGATACGGGCGCGAAGTTCGTCGATAAATGTACCCACGTCGCGCCCGCGAACATTGCATTGCACTACCACGCGGCGCTTGCCCCACTCCCGCGAAATCGTGGACGGCCCTTCTGTCTGTCGCAACCGGGTTACTTGAAGCAACGGCACGAGTTCACCCTCCGGAGCCGGCAGGAGGATGCCGTCCATCGCTTCGGGCGTTCGCGTGAAGGCTTCGTCCATCCGCGCCACAAGTTCAAAGCGCCGCTGGCCCTCGCGAACCTCGCCCACCGGCGTGCCGCCGAGCGTCTGCACGGCCTCCAGAACGTCGGCGGATGATAGCGAGTAGCGCGATAACGCCTCCGCATCCACCTCAATCCTCAGGACGGGTTGCCCCGAGATTTGCTCCGTGGTCACATCCGCCGCGCCATCAGTCTCCTTGACGATCTGCTCAATCTGCAGTGCCTTCTCCTTCAGCACGTCCAAATCGTCGCCGAAAATCTTGATCCCGATATCCGTGCGAATGCCCGCAACCAGTTCATTGAAGCGCATCTCGATCGGCTGCGTGAAGACCAGATTCATCCCGGGCAGATCAGACAACTCCTCGTCCATCAGCGCGACCAGTTGCTGCTGATGGTCCGCGCGCGTCCATTCCTTGCGCGGTTTCAGCGAAACAAACACATCGGAGAGCTCCACGCCCATCGGGTCCGTGGCCAGCTCCGGCGTCCCGGTACGCGTCCATACTTCGGCAACCTCGTCGGGAAACTTCTCCTGCAAAATGGCCTCGACACGCTCGCCGTTTTCCCGCGATTGGTCGAGCGAGACTCCCGCCAGACGGATCAGGTTGACGACGACGCTGCCCTCGGAGAGCCGGGGCACGAATTCTGAACCCAGCCTCATGAAAACGACCGCCGCGACCACCACCAACAGCACGGCAACGGTCAAAACCGGTTTGGCGTGGCGAAGTGCCCAGTTCAACACCGGTTGATACAACCCGCGCAGGAAATCTACGATCTTCGGTTCGCGTTCCTTTGCCGTAGCCGGAAGAAACAGCGCGCAAAGCGCCGGGACAACCGTGAACGAGAGTAACAACGAACCCGCTAGGACAAAGATGACCGTCAGCGCCATCGGCTGAAATAACCGGCCTTCCACGCCTTGCAGCGTGAGCACCGGCAGATAGACCAGCATAATGATGAGTTCGCCGAACATCGTCGGCTTACGCACTTCAAGAATGGCGTCTTTGATCACCTGCAACCGGCTGCGCTGCTCCGAATGGTGACCCAAACGGCGCATGACATTCTCAACCTGGATCACCGAATTGTCCACCGCCAATCCAAAATCAATCGCACCGAGGCTCATCAAGCTGCCGGCGATGCTCGTTTGCAGCATCAAACTGAATGCGAACAGCATGGAAAGGGGAATCGACAGTGCTACCAGGATACTGGCCCGGATGTTCCCCAGAAACAGGAACAGCACCGCGATCACCAGCGCCGCACCATAGAACAAGTTGTGCTGAACGGTGTCCAACACTTGATCCACAAGCTGCGAGCGCTCGTACACCACATGAGCTTCGACGCCCGGCGGAAGGGTCTCGATCGCCGCGCGCAGCTGCTGTTCAAGATCCCGCGCTACACGCTGCGGGTTTTCGCCGGTCAGCATAAATCCGAGGCCCAGCACGGCCTCGCCCTGACCGTTGTACGTAACGGCCGCCATGCGCAGCGCATGTCCAATCACGACGTCACCGATATCATCCACATGGATGGGCGTGCCGTCGCGGGTGTCCACCACGATCCGTTCGATGTCCTCGCGCTTGGTCAACGCGCCTACGCCCTGCACCACAAACTGCTCACCGGCCCGCGTCGTGACCCCGCCGCCGACATTCTGGTGGCCGCGCCGCAGCGCTTCCACCACGTCGGCAACTGTCAAGCGGAACGCCGCGAGTCGCGCCGGATCCAGCAACACCTGATATTGCTTCTCGAAACCTCCCCAACTGTTTACCTCCACGACGCCGGGCACCGCCTGCAATTGAGGCTTCAATAACCAATCCTGCGCTTCGCGTGCCGCGGTAGCGTCCCCGGATTTGCCGATCACGATATAGTGAAATATTTCGCCCAGACCCGTCGAGATCGGACCGAGTCGCGGACGTTCGATGCCCTCCGGAAGTTCGACCGTGGACAACCGCTCACTGACCTGCTGCCGGGCGCGATAAACGTCCGTGCCTTCCGCGAATACGCAGGTCACCTGCGAGAGTCCAAACTTGGAAATGGAGCGGATCTCCGTCAGTCCCGCCAGACCCGAAAGCTCCCGCTCGATGCTCATCGTGACCTGCGATTCCACATCCTCCGGCGCGTATCCCGGAATCGACGTGTTCACCTGGACCATCGCCGGCGTAATATCCGGCATGGCATCGAACGGAAGCTGAGAAAGGGAGATCAGACCGGCAATCGCCAGGAACCCGCCCATGGCGAGTACCGGCCAGCGATACCGAATCACCCACTCGATGATGTAGTTGAGCATCCGCGCTTAGGCTCCGGTGCCGCAGCAGCCCGCTCCGATGCTACCCTTCATCAATTCCGTCTTCAGCAGGTAGCTGCCGTGAGTCACGATCTTCTCGCCGGGTTGCAGCCCCGTTACCACATATCCCTGATCGTCAACAAAGGCCACGGTGATCTTGCGCGGACGGAAGCGGTCTCGCGTCTCCGATACGAAGACGACATTGCAGCAGCCTTCCCACTGCACCGCCGACGGCGGAACGATCACCGCCGCTGACGAAGTTCCTACCGAAACTTGCACGTGAACAAACTGATGTGCCTTGAGCGCGTTGCCGTTGGGACGGGTTTCGATTCGCACTTTACCCATGCGGCTCAGCGGATCCACCTGATCGGAGACCCACGTCACAGTGCCCGAACATCGATTCACGCCCTGCCCGTCCGACGAAACGACGACCGGTTGCCCGACTTTCACGCGCGCAAGATCCCGGTCGCGAACCTGCGCCTCAATCCACAGCTTCTCGGTCGATGCAATCAGGCCGATCGACTCACCGGCGGACAGCACCGATCCCAACGCGACGCGCTGATCCACGAGAGTCCCGGATTGCCCGGCATTCAGTGGAAGCAGAGCGCTTGAGCCATCACCGTCGGCCAGCTGTCGCAGATCGTCGTCGGTCAAGCCCAGCGCTCTTAGCGCGCCCTCCGACTTCCGAAATTCCGCCTGGGCACGCAAGTAATCGGCCTCAGCTTCCTGAGCCTCGCGAGCGCTGTTCAGCCCGGCCTTACTCAGGGCCTGAGCACGATCATGCGCATTCTTCGATAAGTTCAGCAGGGCCTGCGCCTGGCCAAACTCGGCCTTCAAGGTTGCACCATCGATGGACTGCATATACGCGAGAGTCTGGCCCTGCCGAACCGACTCGCCCGGTTGCACCAGCCAGTTGATCAAGGTGCCGCCCACAAGACTGGTGACCGCATACGATGCTGTCGCATCGAACTCCACTTCAGCCGGGGCGTTGATGGTCTCCGATAGCGATGCGGCCTGAACTTCCTCCACCAGCAGTCCGGCCCGCCGGGCACTTTCGATACTGGTGAGCTGAACCACGGCCTGGTCGGTGGCGCAGGCGGCGGCATTCGTACGATAGAGCGCTGTTTCCGGTTGACCGGCTGGCGTCAAGCCACTTTCCTCTTTGAGCTTGGACTTCTGCTTCAGGTAGTCCGCTTCCTGCGGGAATTTCAGGCCGAGGTTGCACCGGTAACAATGCGATTCCGGAATGCCGTGAGCACCACACCAATCCCCGTCCGCCTTGAATTTCGCCGCCAGTTCAGGATGACACTTGGTACACTGCGATTCCGGGACGCGATGCTCGACGCACCAGTCCGCCGCCGCCGGAGTCGCAACTTCCGCCTTGCCCGTTCGCTGCTTGGGATCCTGGGCAAACGACAAATCCGGATTGCACTGATAGCAATGCGATTCCGGAATGCCGTGCGGCTTGCACCAGTCGCCCTTCGCTTTGAAGGCCTCGACCAATGAAGGGTTGCACTTGGTGCATTCGGATTCGGGTACCCGATGCGCGGAGCACCAGTCCGCTGCCGCCGGGCTTGCGCTTGCCGCGGAATTCTCAGCGGTCCCCACTGAAATCGTCCCGAACTTCTTCGCCAGTTCCGGATGGCAAAGATCGTCTTGTGATTCCGGCAGGCGATGCTCAAGGCACCAATCGCCCTTCTGCTTGAATGCCGCCGCGAGTTCCGGATGACAACGGGTACAAAGACTGTCGGCGATCCCGTGTTCCGCACAGGGGGCACCGGAATAGGTGGAGGCGGGACCTGCGTTCTGCTCGCTCTGCGACAACACGACCGTCGCCGCGGCAAGCAGCACCGCGAAAAACACGATGAGGCTGATTCGAAGAAGCTTCATCTGAGCACTCCTGTCTATGGAAAGATGGATTGAACTGATTCCGACAACAAAAAACGCCGCTGTGAGCCAGCGGCGTCAAAAGACACTGTCTCACCTGCTAAGATCAAAACGATGTGATCTCCGTCACGAGTGGACGGAGTCCTACATCGGAAAAGTCAGCAGGTGGCTATCGGAGGACGATCGGGTAGGTCAATAATCCCTTCAGGCAGGAGACCCGCACGCTCCGGATTCACGGCGACTTCAGGGGTCTGAACGACCGTGAAAACTACCGGGTCTGTCACATGCGCCGGTGAAGCACAAGAACAACTGCAAATTTCTGTAGATATTGAACATCCATCAGTATCCATGCAGCAATCATCCAGCTCGCAAGCGGCGTTGCTTGCAAACCACAAGATGAATACTAACAGGCTCAGAATGCCTTGTGACATGGAGGTGGTGGAACGCATCATCTTTTTCAATATCGGATAATTTTGAAACGAAGTCAAGTATCCGGAAGTTCCTGACCCGGATCTTCACGAAAAGCCGCCCGTGGCCGCGCAGCGAAACCCAGACGTCGGGAGTGCCGGGTGATCGGCTTGACTCTCTCGCGATAAGTGCGTATATTCAAATAATCATTTGAATATTTGAGTTTGACCCGTGACGACATCCCGCGAGCTTAAGGACCGGCTCTTCACTCAGTTTGCCCGTATCGGCAGCGCGCTCGCAAGCCCTAAACGACTGGAGCTGCTGGATTTACTTGTCCAGTGCGAGAAAGACGTCGAGACCCTCGCTGCCGGATCCGGGATGAGTGTGGCCAACACGTCACATCATCTACAGGCCCTGCACGGGGCCGCACTGGTGGAATCCCGGAAGGACGGAGTCCGGGTGATTTACCGCATCGCCGGAAACCGGGTCGCACCGTTGTTTCGCAACCTCCAGCAACTGGCCGAGACTCAGTTAGGGGAGGTTGAACGAATTGTGAAGCTGCTGAATCAAGAAGACGGTGCGCTGGCTCCGATGGACCGCAAGGAGTTGCTGAAGCTTGCAAAGACCGGGCAAGTAACCGTGCTCGATGTCCGACCGGAGGATGAGTACCGGGCAGCACATCTGCCCCATGCGATCTCCGTGCCGCTGCCGAAACTGAGGAGCTATCTCAGCCACTTGCCCAAGACGCAAGCGATCGTGGCCTACTGCCGGGGGCCATACTGCGTGCTCGCCGGTGAGGCCGTACGACTGCTGCGGGCTAAAGGATTCCATGCTTCGCGCATCCGAGACGGAGTCGCCGAATGGCAGGAAGCGGGAATGTCCATCGTCGCCGACAGCAATCCGCCGCGCCCGTCGTCCGTGCCCCGCCCACGATAACACCGTGATCCCATCGTGTTACCGGGTGACTCCCAGGCCTGTCGAAGCCGCCGTTTTCGTCACTAACGTGAACCGATCTGGTAATAGGATCCGAATATCACCTTCGGCCAGGCAACGTGGCTTCAGCCCGTTGTCGGAGACGAAGGTCAAGGGGCTGAAGCGCCTGCCCCCCCCCTGCTGCCATATTGGAATCGGTTCGTCTAAAGGAGACCGTGTCATGCTTCATTTAGCTTTCAGCATGCTTGCCGCAATAATCCTCGTGGTCACCGGGAGCGCCGCAGCGTCTCCGCCGGCCGTAGGAATCATCGGCAACTCGCGCACCTGCCTCGCCTGCCATGCCGACAACGGGCCATGGACAGCCGGACCCGATCTGATCTTGGATCTGATCGACAAAGACACTCAACAGAGTCTGCGCCAACCTGACGGCAGCTTTCTGCTCACTGCCCGGCGCGGTACCGCAGTGACGGCGCTCGCCGTCATCGGCTATCGCGCCGCCGCAGCGGAGCAGAGTCCCCGTCGAAACGGCTGGATCATGCTCGATACCACCGCGATCGGCGGCGCGTCACTGTCCAAATTCGCTCCCGGCTGGGAGATCAACTTGCCCTATGGATGTCGCATTGTCGGCGACAAGCTCGCCGCCTACCCGGATGCCGCGCTGACCACGGCTCCGATCACCATCCGGCCCACGGAAACGGCGATGAACGCTGAGGTGTCTTTTCAAGCGATGCTCACGAGCGGCGAAGCCGTGAAAGGCCAGGCGAAGTCCGGACTCCTCGGCAACTACATGGAACGTACGCTTCACCTGCGCGTCTCCAACTAACGTGCGCATGACCGGCCGGATCACCGGGGAGATGAAATGACTTCAAAGCAAGTGGTCATCGTGGGGGGCGGTGTCGGCGGCATCACGGCCGCCAATGAACTCAGAGCGCGCCTTTCGAAGAAACATCGGGTGGTGCTCGTCGAGCGCAACCGCGAACATGCTTTCGCCCCGTCCTATCTGTGGGTCATGACCGGCAATCGACAGCCGCGCCAGATTACCCGCGATTTGCGCACGTTGTTGCGGCCCGACGTGGAGCTGGTTCAGGCCGATGTCAAGTCCGTCGATATTTCCGCCGGTCGCGTCGAAACCAGCACCCGGTCGCTTGACTTTGATTTCCTGATTATCGCGCTCGGTGCGGAGCTGGCGCCGGAACTCGTTCCCGGACTTGACGACACCGCGCACACCTTCTACACGCTGCCCGGCTCGATCCGCCTGCATGACGCGTTGCGCGCTTGCACTGGCGGCAAGATCGCCGTGGTCGTAGCAGGAACTCCGTATAAGTGTCCCGGCGCGCCCCACGAAGGGGCGATGCTGATCGCCGACTGCATGCGGCGCCGCGGACTGACAACAGCCACCCAAGTTCATCTCTTTACTCCCGAGCCGCAGCCGTTGCCGGTGGCCGGTCCCGAACTGGGGGAACTGGTGCGAAGTCTTCTGCTCAGCAAAGGAATAGAGTTCCACCCGCTCCACAAATTGAACCGTGTAGATACCGGGGCCAAACAACTAATCTTTGATACCCGGGGATCAGTTGACTACGATCTGCTCGTTGTGATCCCGCCGCATCGCGCACCGGAGGCCTTGCGAATCTCAAATCTGACAAACGAAGGCGGCTGGGTACCGGTGGATCGCAACTCGCTGGCAACGCACCACGAAAACGTGTTCGCGCTGGGTGATGCCGCCGCACTTTCGATCCCGGGACGGTGGAAACCCGAAGTCCCGATGATGCTGCCGAAAGCCGGAGTCTTCGCCCATGCGCAGGCTCACACCGTGGCCCGGAACCTCGCAGCCCGGCTCGAAGGGCGTGACCCGACCGATCTGTTCTGCGGTGATGGTTACTGCATGCTCGAAGTCGGGGAAGACCTGGCCGGCTTTGCCCACGGGAATTTCTTCGGTGAACCGTCGCCACAAGTCCAGCTAAAGCGCGTCGGCAAGAGCTGGCACATCGGCAAGGTGCTGTTTGAGCAATGGTGGTTGGCACCGTTTGGCCTCAAGCGCGCTCTGCTGCGAAATATATTGCGATGGGGTGCCAAAGGCTATGGGATCCCGGACGTTCTCTGACACGCAAGGTAAGGAAACCGGCACATGAACTATCTCGTCATCCTCAACGATCCGCCGTACGGCACGGAACGATCGTACAACGGTTTGCGCTTGACCATGAGTCTGGCAAAACGGCCGGACACCGAGGTCAAGTTGTTTCTAATGGCGGATGCCGCGGCCTGCGGAAAGGCCGGACAGCGGACACCCGACGGTTACTACAATCTCGAGCGAATGCTGAAAAGCCTGGCGACCAGAGGCGTTCCCATCGGCGCTTGCGGCAGCTGTCTTGACGCGCGCGGGATCGCCGTGAGTGAACTGCTGACCGGCGTCCATCGGGGATCGATGGACGAGCTGACAGATTGGACAGTCTGGGCGGACAAGGTGACCGTGTTCTGATTCAGCATCGGACAAACGCGGAATGCGAAAGTGTCCGCGGACCCTCGAACGCAAGAAAGGCGGACCGCGAAGTTCGCCTTTCCCATGCTCCCGTCGGGCCAGTTGCCGAATCATTCTAACCGTGAATCCGCAGCCCCAGGCTCAGCACCTGCCCCGTCAATGGCACTCGATGCGCGCGCAGCGTCTTGGTCGCCGTGGGCGCGTCGTGCTCCTCGGAAACAAACGTCTGCTGCGGAATCTGCAGTGACTCCGCGATCACCGCCGTGAAGGCCGCCTGCACGCTGAGCCAGCGCAGGAAGTAGTAGTCCACGCTCGCCAGCAGGTTCGCGGCGTAAACCTGATCACGCTTCGAGTAGCAGAACGGGCACTTGTCGAACCGCTGATAGGTCGCGTAGTCAATCCACCCGAGATAGCTGCCGACTTCCGCCGTCATCCGCTCCGCACCGACGCCGAAGCTGATTTCCGGTCCCGCGTTCGATTTCAACGGCAGCGCGAGCACGGTCATGCGCGCGCCGATCGCCGACGTTTCGAGCGCTTCGCTCTCCCGGTTCCTGCCGTCAACCCAGACTTGATGCGCGCCGCGATAATACGCTCCCAATCGCACGCGCGGCACCACGTTGCAATCGACCGAGAGATTGAGGGGCACCCCAGACGCACGCGATTGCGGATAGTTCGACCAGCTCTCGCCAACGCCCAGCAAGTCCGCGTCCCCGTCGTCGCCACCGAAGCCCGCGTCGGTGAAGGCACTGCTGATCTGATTGTCCGCCTGGCCCCACTGTACTCCCGAACTCACGCCGAAATGCAATCGACTCAACCACGGTTTCACCCAACTATTTGCGAATTCCGAATTCTCCCCGATGCCGGTCTCCGCAGCCATCGTCGCGCCGGCAAATAACAGCACGACGAGCATCGACAGCGCTTTCATGATCGGTTCTCCTTCGGTATAATGAAGTGAGCTAACGAATCACAAATCTGGATGGCAAAGGGCGGGTCAACTTGGACCCGCCCCCTGCGCATGCCTCGCGCGGCACACGTTATACTTTTCGCTTTCCTGTCCACTGGTTGCGCAACGGCACCCGACGAAGGACACCGTACGTTAACCGCCGCAAGCGCTCCATTGCCACGAATGGGCGAGCGGACTCAGACTCATCCTGACGCGTACCGCGCGGCCACCACCGTTTGAACATGGTCCGCACTTTCATGGGGTTCCTCATGGGAGCACCCCCTTCCTCTTATTAGACTTTGCCAATTCGGCGAAAGTTGCTGAAGAGGGATGAGGGATGAAGTGCATCCGGGGCGGCGGAGTTATCTATCCGAGTGACGGGGAGATGCGGGATATTTGACGGAACGAAAGGCCCGGAGGGAAGGGAAGGAATCCCTGCTCGGCCGGATGTGGGGAAGGACTCCCGGCTCGGCGGAACGGGCTGGGCGCGGGCGATGCAATCGGCCCCTACAGGACTCGGCCAGTCATGCGCTTGACAATCCGCGATTCCCGGTGTAAATTGATACAAACTTCGTTCGCGAAGATGCTGTGGTAACCTTGCTGATTCTGACCATGCCGCGACGCCCGTACCTGCTCCTCGGCCGCTCTAATTCTCGACTATTGAACACCTTGCTGCGCTCTGCGGCGAGGTGTGTTTTGTTTTGGGGGGGCCTGTCTACTATCCTGTTGCCAGACCTTGCGTTTGCTGGCTGGAACGAATGGACACAGGAGGCACCACACACTGCCCTGGGTCCCTACACCGAGGGTCACTGGAACGGCGATGTGTGCCTTTGGTTTTGCCTGGATCGCGATGTGGGTTCCATGTACCGGGTGAACACCCGTGACTTCAGCAGTGAGTTGATTCCGTTTACGCGGCCGACCTGGCTGGCGCGACCCGTGCAGTTGTTCCAGCATCCGACGCTGGACTCCATCTGGTTCGGCTTTATGGAAGAATCGATTGAGGCCTATCCGGACTCTCTGTTTCGAACCACTGATGGCGGGGCGACCTGGCAGTTTGTGATTGAGTCAGATTATCGATCCACCGGGCAGATGGTCTGGCTGCCCGATCAACCGGCAACAGGGTACTTCTTTCCCAAATCCGAGGATCCGTGGAAGACCACCGATTACGGTGTGACGTGGACGCGGCTTGACCTTGTGCCGTCGGTTCTGGGAGTATCAGAGATCGTCAACCCTGCCGGATTTGTGTATTTCCTCGGGACGTCGGCGAATGTCCATCGCATGTATCACTTGAATCTTGCCGACGACTCCTACGAGCAGGTTTATCGATTCGGCACGCGCACGTGGTATCGCGACTGGAACGTCGATCACTCAAACTCCGACCGGTTGCTGGTTGTCGGCGACCATGGCAGCGGAGATAACTACTACATTCTGGAGTCACTAGACGCCGGTGCCACGTTTGATACGCTGTACCATGCTCCGGATTCGATCTACTTCATCGGCCACATTGTTCAGGACCGTGTGAACGTCAACCACTGGTACGGATTATTCGCCGCAGGCGAGCGCAAGCTTCATGAGTCATTTGATGGCGGTCGGACATGGACGTCTTCGTCCAATTTCAGCAATTCAAGAGCCGGACCTGAATTCTATGCGTTTTCTGGAACGGAAGGCCGGGCGATGACGATGACCTCGTACTACTACTACCGGCCCGGGCCTGGCGAGGCATTCCGCTTGATCGATCTTGCCCCACCGGACTGGAGTCGGTTTCTGCCCAGTGACATCTTCTATTCGCCGATCACGGGGTTCATTCGCGCGGATGCGGATCTTTGGCGGAGCACGGATTCCGGTCGGAACTGGCAGCCGACGGGCAGTCAGGAAGAACCGCGGGGTGATGACATCTTCGAGTTCATCGGACCAGCATCGGCAGCGGATCCTCAGCATATTCTCGCTCGCGGGATGAACTTCGCCATTTCCACCAATGCCGCGTCGAGCTTCCACCATGTGACGAATACAGCATGGTGGCGCTATGACTACCAGAGCGGTGGCGGCGTGGACTGGTCGCCGGACAACCCTGACGAGTTCTTTATTGCCAACTATCGACAGGATCACGATTCGCTGCGAATCGCACGCACCACTGACTTGGGCCGCACGTGGAGCTTTACGTACGGTGAAATCCTTCCGCGCAGTATGCGGATCGAGGATGTCGTCTACTATACCTCCGAACCGGAGACATTGCTGTGCTCAGGAACCGCATTCCTTGACCGGCCGGGCGGTCTGTTCTACTCGACGACTGGCGGGCAGTCCTGGCAGCTCGTTCCCGGAAGTGAAGGCCACGCCGCGCGCTACATTTGGCCGCAACGGTCGCTGGGGCGATTCTTCGCGAACTATGGCGACAGCGCATTCAGCCGTAATGACGGAGACGGCGTCGGCAACTGGCATTCCTGCTTCGGCAACTTACCGAATACGGGGCAAGTGACACAGGTCGCCTTTGACTGGGACACGACGGAGTTTGTGTATGTCTATATTCCGTTGCAGGGCATCTGGCGGGGAACGGGCGATGGCTACTGGGAGCAGTACTGCGAGCAGCCACCGGTCGGTATCCAGCAGTTTGAAGTCAGCGCGGGGTGGCCGAAAACCATAATGGGGCTACCCATGATTCCAGACATTGGATTCTACTTGTACACGAAGTCCGACTCTATTTACGATGGCAGTCGTGAACGCTGGCGGTTCATCCCGGAAAAAACAGAGGTTACGCTCTTCCCTAATCCGACGAACGCGATGGTGACGATCCGGCTGGTGAATCCGGTGGCCGTGATCGTGCGCGCCGGGATCGTCAACTACTCCGTCGATCTGCGCGGCGGGGAATTCTCGTCTGGAAAATATTTCGTGGCGATTGCGCCGGGGCGGGGCGAGCTGCAGGTGTTGCCGGTGGTGGTGGTGAAATAGGAAATTGAAAATCGAAAATCGAAAATTGAAATGCCGATTCCGAACGCCCGCGTGGGGAAGAAAACGCTGAAACGCTGAAATCCGAGTTCCCCCCCGGCCCCCCACAGGATGTGGGGGGGGGAAACCGAAGAGGATTCCGGCCGGGCGGGGACGCACGGCTCGGCGGGGGAAGAGCGGGGACGCCCGGCTCGGCGGGGACCCCGAGCGCACGCGGTGCGCCGCTACAAGATTCATCCTACACTGCACTTTCGCAAGAAAAATGCTATATTATGCAGCGTGAATCGTAACCCGAACCCGAGGGTAGATGGTCATGGAAGCCGGTGGTGGTGAAATTATCATATATACAACGGTTGCCGGGGAGGACCACGCCCGGGATTTCGCCCGGGGGCTTGTCGAGCGGCGGCTCGTGGCCTGCGTCAGTGCCATCGGGGAGGTCATGTCGCGCTACTTCTGGCTGAGCGAGACCATGACCGAGGACCGCGAGGTGCTGCTGATCCTCAAAACGCACCGTGACAAGCTGCCGGAGCTGGAACGCTACTTCGCCGAGGAGCATCCCTACGAAGTCCCCGAGTTTCTTGTTTTTGAAGCCGTCGGTGTGAGCGCGTCCTACCGCGAGTGGATGCGCGCGGAAATGAAACTATAGACTCCATGAAGAACAAGCTCACCGATCTGGCGATTCTGTGGCTGCGCATCGCGCTGGGCGTCGGCCTCATGTACCACGGTTACGGCAAGCTCGAACGCGGCGTGGGCGATTTCGCCATGAATGCGGTCGAGCCGATGGGCTTTCCCGTCCCGCTCGTTTGGGCGTGGGCGGCGGTCGCGTCAGAACTGTTCGGCGGCCTGTTCGTCCTGATCGGCCTCTGGACTCGCTGGGCGGCGCTCGCCGGCGGAACCGTGATGGCCGTGGCCGCCTTCGTGAGCCAGGCACTGGATCCGTTCCCGCAACGGGAGAAGGCCGTCGCCTATCTCGTGGTCTGCATCTTCTTTATGCTGAACGGCGCGGGACCATTCGCCGTACATCCCAGCGGCAAAGGCGGCCGGAAGTCCGCGCCGGTCAAGAAGGAAAAATAAGCTGCGCCGTGCGGAACCATCCGCCCTCGCCTGTCGTCACAACATTAGGGGCGGAATGTTCCGCCGTTCCAAGACAGGAGAATCCAATTCATGCTTGAAGACCTTAAGACCACGGTCCGCGAAGGGCTGCGTGAGATGCGTGACCGCGCGGACGATCTGGCGCGGCAGGGCAGACTGCGCATGGACATGTTTCAGGCGGAGCGCCGACTCAAAGCCGCGCAGGCCAGCCTCGGCGAAGCCGTGTTCGGCTATCTCATTGAAGGAGCCGCGGTCAGCCTCGTCGATCCCCGCATCGAGGAACTCGTCGCCCGCGTCCGCTACTATCAGGACGAACTGAACCGGCTGACGGAGGAACTGAAGCGGGTGACCGGGTAGAGCGGTCTGGCCGATCTCTACCGCCGCTTATGCTCCGAGCGACCTTCCGGGTCGCTCGTTTGCTATCCTCGCCCCAATCCTATTGAATTTCCGCCGCAGATTCCGTATATATTGCCACTGCGTTTCCACTCGGTAGCAACAGCCCTTTCTTCCCATGACCCCTTCTCACGGTGACATCATCCGCACCCCCTACCGCTCGCCGGTGCGGGCGCACATCAAGAGCCTCGAAGAATACCAGCGCCTCTACGAGCGTTCGATCCGCGAACCTGAGCAGTTCTGGGCCGATCAGGCCAAGAGTCTGTACTGGTACCATCCGTGGACCAAAGTGCTGGAAGCCGAGTTTCATGACGGCGAGGTGACCTGGTTTCAGGGGGGCATGCTGAACGTCGCGTTCAACTGTCTGGATCGTCATCTGCCGGAGAAGGCCGACGACACGGCGATTATCTGGGAGGCGGACGAACCGTCGGAAAGCCGGCACATCACCTACCGCGAACTGAAGTGGGAGGCCGCGCGGCTGGGCAACGTATTGAAGCACGCCGGCGTGCGCAAGGGCGACCGCGTGATTATCTATCTGCCGATGGTGCCCGAGCTCGCCTATGCCATGCTCGCCTGCGCAAGAATCGGCGCCGTGCATTCGGTCGTGTTCGCCGGCTTCTCCGCCAACTCACTGCGGGATCGCATTATCGATTCGCAGGCCACGGTTGTGATCACGGCGAACGAAGGCATGCGCGGCGGCAAGCCGATTCCGCTGAAAGAAATCGTCGATGACGCGCTGGATGGCTCCGACATTGTCAAACATGTGCTCGTCGCCAAGCGGACTAACAAAGAGGTGCCGATGAAGTTCGGCCGCGACGTCTGGCTGGAAGAAGCGATGGCCAATGAACGCGGCACTTGTCCCTGCGAATGGATGTCCGCCGAAGATCCGCTGTTCATCCTGTACACGTCGGGCTCAACCGGCAAACCCAAGGGCGTGCTGCACACGCAAGGCGGATATCTGCTGTTCGCCGCGCTCTCGCACAAAATCGTCTTCGACTATCACCCCGGCGACATCTATTGCTGTGTGGCCGACGCGGGCTGGATTACCGGTCACAGCTATGTGATCTACGGCCCGCTGGCGAATGGGGCAACGTCCGTGATGTTCGAGTCCACGCCGGTCTATCCTGATCCGGGTCGCTATTGGAGTCTCGTCGAGCGGCATCGTGTGAACAGTTTCTATACGGCACCGACGGCCATCCGCGCGCTGGCTCGCGAAGGCGAGAAGTGGGTGAAGAAGTACGATCGCTCGAGTCTGCGCATTCTCGGCACGGTCGGCGAACCGATCAATCCCGAAGCGTGGAAGTGGTATTTCAACGTCGTGGGCGAGGGCAAGTGTCCGGTGGTCGATACCTGGTGGCAGACCGAAACCGGCGGGATCATGATTACGCCGCTGCCCGGCGTGACGGACCTGAAGCCCGGTTCGGCAACGCTGCCGTTTTTTGGTGTCGATCCGATGCTCGTCGATGAACACGGCAAGGAGCTGCACGGCAACGGGGTCAGCGGCCATCTCTGCATCCGGCGGCCGTGGCCGGGTATGGCGCGCACAATTTACGGCGATCACAAACGCTTCCGGCAGACCTATTTCGCGCACTATAAAGGGCACTACTTTACGGGTGACGGCTGCCGTCGCGATGAAGACGGCTACTACTGGATCACGGGCCGCGTGGACGATGTGATCAATGTCGCCGGGCATCGGCTCGGCACCGCCGAAATCGAGAGTTCGCTGGTCGCCAATCATCTAATTTCCGAAGCCGCGGTGGTCGGCGTCCCGCACGAGATCAAGGGGACCGCGATCTTCGCGTTCGTCGTACCGCGCGTGGAAGCCGAAGGCATGAGTCAGGACGAAATGCTCGGGGCACTGAAGGAGCATGTGCGCAATGACATCAGCCCCATCGCCATGCCCGAGCAGGTGCTGGTCACGCCGGGACTGCCCAAGACGCGCTCCGGCAAGATCATGCGGCGCATCCTGCGCAAGATTGCCGAAGGGGAATACGAAGAACTCGGCAACACGAGCACGCTGCTCGATCCGTCCGTGGTTGATTTCCTGATTCGCGCGCACAAGAAACTGAAGAAGTAAGCCGATGGCTCCATCCCTAATCGCCGACCTTTGCGAGCGCTTCGAGCGCAATTACGACGGCTATCGCTCCGCCTCCTATAACGAAGCGCAACTGCGGCAGGATTTTTTGAATCCGTTGTTCGGGGCGCTGGGTTGGGACATGGACAACCGCGCGGGATATGCCGAAGCCTATCGCGACGTCATCCACGAAGATTCACTGAAGGTCGGCGAATCGACTAAGGCCCCGGACTACGCGTTTCGCATTGGGGGGACGCGCAAGTTCTTCGTCGAGGCGAAGAAGCCGCGGGTGTTCGTGAAGGATGACCCCGAGCCGGCCTATCAATTACGCCGTTATGCCTGGTCGGCGAAGTTGCCGCTCTCGATTTTGACGAACTTCGAGGAGTTCGCGGTCTATGATTGCCGCTGGCGGCCCGTCAAGGATGATCCCTCCAAGTTGCGCCGGATCGAGTATTTCAAGTACACGGAGCTCACGGCCAAGTGGGAATTTCTGGAGAGCACCTTCTCGCGTGAAGCGTTGCTCAAAGGCTCATTCGATAAATATGCGATCGACAAAGGTGGCAAGCATCGCGGCACGGATACGGTTGACGGCGAATTCCTGAAAGAAATCGAGGAGTGGCGGACGGTGCTCGCGCGCAATTTGCTCTTGCGCAATAAGCAGCTCACGGCGGCGGATTTGAACTTCGCCGTAGCCCGCACGATTGATCGGCTGTTGTTCCTGCGGGTGTGCGAAGATCGCGGGATCGAGGAGTACGGCGGGCTGAAATCGCTGCTGAAAGGCACCGATACCTACCGGGGTCTGGTCACGCGCTTTCAGGCGGCGGACGAGCGCTACAATTCCGGTCTGTTTCATTTCAATCCGAAAGAGCAGCGCGCCGAGGCGGTGGACGCGCTCACTCCGTCGCTCGCGATCGATGACAAGCTGCTGAAGGAGATCCTCAAGTCGCTCTACTATCCCGAGAGTCCGTACGAGTTCTCGGTCTTTCCGGCGGACATTCTCGGGCAGGTTTACGAGCAGTTCCTGGGCAAGGTGATCTACCTGAAAGGCAAGACGGTTGACGTCGAGTACAAGCCCGAGGTCAAGAAGGCGGGCGGGGTGTATTACACGCCGACGTACATTGTCGATTACATCGTCAAGCACACGGTCGGTAAGTTATTGGAGGGCAAGACGCCGGACGAGGTGAGCAAGCTGCGCGTACTCGATCCGGCCTGTGGTTCGGGGAGCTTCCTGATTGGCGCGTATCAGCATTTGCTGGATTGGCATTTGCGGTATTACACAGAACCCCCCCTGCCCCCCCAAATCAAAGATTTGGGGGGGAAAGAGTCGGGCCTTCCCCCCAAATTTCCTAATTTGGGGGGAACTGAAGGGGGGTTGCGTTCCCGCAAGCTCCCGATCTACCAAGCTTCCGGCGGCGGTTGGAAGCTGACTTTGGAAGAGCGCAAGCGGATTCTGCTGAACAATATTTATGGTGTGGATATTGACGCGCAGGCGGTGGAGGTGACGAAGCTCTCGCTCTTGCTCAAGGTGCTTGAAGGCGAGAGCAAGGACACGGTGCAGGGCGAACTCAAGCTGCGGCATCGCGCGCTACCCGATCTCGGCGCGAACATCAAGTGCGGCAATTCGCTGATTGGGACGGACATCCTCTCCCCGAGAACCCCCCCTGCCCCCCCAAATCAAAGATTTGGGGGGGAGCAGAGTGGGCCTTCCCCCCAAATGTCTTCATTTGGGGGGAATCGAAGGGGGGTTCATTCGGGAGGTAGCCTATCGGCCGACGAGATCTCCCGCATCAATCCGTTCGACTGGCAGACCGAGTTCAAGGCGGTCTTCAAGCAGGGCGGCTTTGACGCCGTGATCGGGAATCCGCCGTATGTGAGGCAAGAGAGTCTGGGGCAGCAATTCAAAGAGTACGCGAAAACAAGGTTTGAGGTCTACAACGGTGTCGCCGATCTCTATGCTTATTTTGTTGAGCAGAGCCACCGTCTGCTGAAATCGGGCGGACGGTTTGGGATGATCTGTTCCAACAAATGGATGCGCGCGGACTACGGCGGGCCGCTGCGCGAGTTCATCGCGAAGCAGACGCGGATTCATGAGCTGATTGATTTTGGAGAACTCAAGGTCTTCAAGGATGCCGCCACATTTCCAGTAATTGTCTTGACCGAAGTGCGTGACGCCAAGGAGCAGAGCTTCATCTACGCACCCATCAAACGACTGGACTTCGACTCGTTGGAGAACGAGGTCAACACTGTCGGTCAAACGCTTGATAACAGAGCGATTGGCGGCTACAATTGGGCGCTAACGGGCACGGGCGAGTTGGACATCATCGAGAAGATGAAAGCGTGCGGCGTGCCGCTCGGTGACTATGCAAAGAATCAAATCTATCGCGGCATTCTCACCGGGCTACAACGAGGCCTTTGTGATTGACGGCGAGACGCGCAAGGCACTAATCAAAGCACACAAGAAGAGCGCGGAACTAATCAAACCGTTTGTCGTTGGCGATGATGTGAGGAAATATCATATCCGAGAGTTCGACCGATATGTGATCGCAATCCGGAAAGGTTGGACGTTGGAACACGCTCCTCAGGGCGCGGACCCGACCAAGTGGTTTCGCGAGACCTATCCGGCGCTTTGGGAGCATCTCCTGCCGCATAAAACAAAAGCCATCGCACGGCAGGATCAGGGCGACTTCTGGTGGGAACTAAGGGCATGCGATTACTATGACGCTTTCGAGCAGCCGAAGATTGTGTATCCGGAAATCGCGATGGAGTCGCGGTTCGCCTTCGATGATGAGCAACTGTACAGCAACAAGACCACATTCATTATCCCGCGCAAAGACCCATATCTTCTTGGGCTGCTGAATTCGAAGTTGATGTGGTTATTCCTGATGCGGCTGTGTTCAGTTTTGGGTGATGCGGATAAGCGGGGCCGTCTACTTCAGCAGAGGATATACATCGAACAACTTCCCATCCGCACCATCGACCTCAAGGACAAGGCCGACAAATCTCGTCATGACCGGATGGTGAAGCTGGTGGAGACGATGCTGGAACTGAACCGGCGGCTGCCGGAAACGAAGTCGCCCGTCGAACAGGAGAAGTTAGCGCGCCGGATCGCCGCCACGGACCGCGAGATTGATGTGCTGGTTTATGAACTGTATGGGCTGAGCGAAGCCGAAATCCGGCTCGTGGAGGGGCAGAATTAACCCCCCCCCCTACCCCCCCAAATGAAGACATTGAGGGGGGAGAAGACATCGGAGTAACATGAAGACCATCTGGCATCAGGTACCGCCTGAAAACTGGCAACACATGCGGGACATGCGTAAGTCGCCATCGCCCATCGAACAGCGCTTGTGGCGAGCGTTGCGGCGGCATGCAGCTGGTGTACACTTTCGCCGTCAGCACCCGATCGGTCCGTTCATCGTGGATTTCTGCGCGCCGCGAAATCGACTGGTCATTGAAGTCGATGGCGACACGCACGGCAGCGACGAAGCGCAGCAGCACGACAAAGCGCGCGAATCGTTTCTGTGCGAAATGGGTTTCACAGTGATCCGGTTCGCGAACCGGGACGTGGTGAACAACTTGGAAGGCGTTGTGGGGGTAATTCTCGACGCAATCACCCCCCCTGCCCCCCCAAATGAAGACATTTAGGGGGGAGTCGGGCCTTCCCCCCAAATTGCCCAATTTGGGGGGAACCGAAGGGGGGTTCCGTTTGCACGCAAACGCCCCACAACGACCAGAGGCGGCCCCGCGGGCCGCCTCTGCAATAACTGCAATCTGGGGGAGCCTATTTTAGGCCGAGCAGTTCGACGTCAAAGACGAGGGTCGCGTTGGGTGGGATCGCGCCACCGGCACCCCGCGCACCGTAGCCAAGTTCTGAAGGAATGACGAGCTTGCGCTTGCCGCCGATCTTCATCGAGGCCACGCCTTCGTCCCAGCCCTTGATCACCCGCCCCTGGCCGATGGGGAACTCGAAGGGCTGCCCGCGCTTCACGGAGGAGTCAAACTCCTTGCCGTCGGTCGTCCAGCCGGTATAGTGCATGACACAAGTCTGGCCGGTCGCGGGCGAGGCACCGGTGCCGGGGGTCATGTCGTAATATTTGAGGCCGCTGGGGGTTGTGACGGGCTGACCGCTGACCGGCACGCCGGGGAGGGGGGTGTTTGCTGCATCCATTTTCTTCTCAGTGGCCGCCGGAGCGGTGGTTTCGGTGGTCGTGGCGGTCTTCTTCTCATTGCAGCCCGTCAGGATGACGGCGGCGGCCAGAGCGATTGCCAAAACGGTTTTCATTTCGTACATTCCTATGGGGGTGGATTCGGACTATTCGCAGCCGGTAGAAGCTCCTAAGATAGCAGATTTTTTTGAAAGTTTCAAGCGGACGATTCCGCAGGAATCCGCCATGCTCTCCCGCCTGCTCGCACTGCCACTGATCGCCTTAGCCCTCGGCTGCCCGGCCCGCGCGGCAACGCCGTACGTCCGGCCGACGGCCACGGGCACAACCGCACTCCAGATTTCGAACCTTGACCCCCAACGCACGCGAATCGCGCTCGCCGCCGCCGAGGTCGCGCGATCGACCGCGCGCAGGGGCGCGCTCGACGAGGTCACGTTTGAACTCCCGGGCGAGCCCACGCTGATGGTCGATGGCGCCCCCGCGTTGCCGCACGTCACGCGGTATTATCGCGTGGCGGAGCTGGGCGCGGTGGAATGGCAGGTCACGGCCGCGGACTACGAGTCACTCGACGAAGTGGACGTACCGCCGTTTGCCGGAACTGATGCGGGCTACCGGGATCCGGGGATTTATGCGCAGGACGCATGGTATCCCGCGTCGCCGGTGCAGGTCAGCGAGCCCATGGTGATGCGTGATTTTCGCGTGGTCAGCCTGACCCTCTACCCGGTGCAGGTGAATCCGGTCACACAGCAGGCGCGAGTCTATCGCAATCTCGAGTGCGAGTTGGTGAGTACGGATGAACCGGGTGAGAACGAGCTCACGCAGCCGCGCCGGCCGTCGGGCGCCTACGCCGCCTTGTATCGCGGCGTGATCGCGAATCTCAATGACCGCGCGCTCGACGACATAACAACCACGCCCGGCAGCTATCTGATCCTCTGCCGCGATCATCCCTCCGTCGTGCAGTTCGCCGACTCGCTGGCGAACTGGAAGCGGATGCTGGGCTATGCGGTGGCGGTGGATGCGCGCGCAAGCTGGACCGTTCCGCAAATGCGCGTAGCGATCCAGATGGCCTATGCCAACTTCGATCCGCCGCTTGAATATGTCACGATTATCGGCGATCCGCAAGCCGGTACGCTGGCGATGCCGACGGATGGCCCGAACTACGATCACACGTTTGGACTCGGCAACAACGGTGATGAGCTGGAGGATATCACCGTGGGGCGACTGTCGGTTTCTTCGGCCGCTGAGTTGGCCACGGTGAATGCCAAGCTGATGAACTATGAGCGCAACCCCGCGCTGGACGACACGATGTGGACGCGGCGCGCGCTACTCTGGGCGAACATCGAGGGCAATACGATCGAGAACCGCAATACGATGAATTGGAGCCGACATCAGTTCATCGAACACACGGGAGTTGACAGCCCCTATGTCGTCGTGGGACCGACCGACATCGACACGCTGAGGTACTATTTGGGTCGCGGCGCCGGCTATTTCTTCTGGCGCGGTTCGTTCATCGGCCAGATGGATCCCGCGATTCCGTTCGGTCTCGATCCCTCAGCGAAACTGCCAGTCGTGCTGACGATCACCTGCGGCACCGGAAACTTCGATCAAGGCACGTCGCTCAGTGAAGCCTGGTTGATCGCGGGGACTGCTTCCAATCCGAAAGGCGGCGTGGCCTGTATCGGCACGGCGACCTCCAATACGCACGAACAGTACAACAATCCGATCAGCGCCGGACTGGTCTATAATATTTGCAATCTCGGTGTCGAGAATCTGGGAGTGGCGCTGGTCGGAGCGAAATGGGTACTGCGGAACGTGTTCCCCGGGGGCGGACCGTTCATTGACGGCACGATTCGGTGGACGAACCTGATGGGTGATCCGGCGCTGGCGCTATGGACGGAGCGGATTCGACCGCTGGAGGTTGAGCATCCGACGACGCTGGCTCCGGGCGCGAACTGTGTGCCGGTGCACGTGCTCGATTCGCTCAGCCGCGATCCTGTGGCCGATGCGCTGGTCGTGCTTTACAAAGCCGACGAGACGTTCGCACAACTGCGAACGGATGCGCAGGGCCACGCCGACGTTCCGGTGACGATAATGACCGCCGGGACGATGTCCCTGTGTGTTTCGCTCCGGAATCACAAGCCGTACCTGATGACGATCCCGTGCGCGCCCGCTGATTTGGCGCTGAACGCCGTGAACTACTCCGTGATTGACGGCGGTACGGAGGGCAGCGCGGGGAATCAAAATGGGCATCTGGAGCCGGGCGAGGTGATCGAACTGCCGGTCTGGGTGCGAAATCACGGCAGCAGCGAGACGGCGGAGGAGATTTGGGTCGAACTCACGAGTCCGAATCCGCGATTGGTCGTGCTGTCCGGGACCGCGGAGATCGCATCACTCCCGCCGGGGGACTCGGCGCAGGTTATGCTGCGCTTGCAGGCGTCGTGGGAATTGAACGACGAGGAGCGCATTCCGCTTTCGATCACGTGTCGGAGCGGCATTTTTTCCAGTTGCAGTGTAATTCCGTTGCTCGCATACGCACCGCGGGCGTATTTGCTGGGCGCGGAGATTCAGGGCGGGAACGGCCGATTGGATCCGGGCGAGACGGTTTCACTCACGCTGGTGCTGGCGAATACCGGCACCGTATCACTAAGCGAGGTTACCGCGGAGCTGCAATCGCTGTCGCCGTTTGTGCTGGTGGAGCAGGGTCACACGACATTTCCGGGACTACCGCCGGGCACGTCGACGCTTCAGGACGGGCCGGCTCCGGTGGTCAGGGCCGTCGCCGCAACCTATCCCGGCACGCCAGTGCCGTTGCGACTGATCGTTCGAGCCGCCGCGCCGTATGCGGATACGTTGCAATTTGATCTGGTGATCGGCACGCGCGCAACGTCCGACCCGTCCGGACCGGACGCTTACGGCTACTACGCGTACGACAATACGGACACGGCGTACTCGCCGACGCAGGCCTACGATTGGGTTGACATTCGCGCGGTGGGAACCAATCTGCACCTGAATGATCCGGGCGAGCAATTCAGCGCGGATTCGATCATGTCGCGATTGCGGACCTTGCCGTTCGAGTTCATATTCTATGGGCAGGCGTGGTCGACTATTACCATTTGTTCGAATGGCTGGGCGGCGTTCGGTGATCGCACGGACCAGGATCAGAACGAGAACTATCCGATTCCGGGGCCGATGGCGCCCGATGCGCTGCTCGCGCCGTTCTGGGATGATCTGCGAACGCTCGGCGACGGTCTGGGCGTGTGGGACTATTTTGACGCGGCGAATCACCGTTACATGATTCAGTGGGAGGCGCGTTCGATCAATGGCGGTTTGAATGAGAATTTTCAGATCGTGCTGCTTGATCCGGGTCATCTCGCCGCACTCGACGGAAGCGGCATCGTGATTTTCCAGTATCAGGAGGTGCATGATGTCACGGGTTTCGAGGACATCCCGTTCGCCACTGTGGGCATTGAAGCGCCGGGTTGTTTGGTTGGCTTGCAATATCGCTACGCGAACGTGGGCGCTTCGGGAGCGGCGCCGTTGTCGGCGGGGCTCGCCGTCACGTTTACGACCGATGTGGTACCGCACTTCGGCGGGGTCATCGGCCGCGTAACGGATGCGTTGAGCGGATCGCCGATCGCGCAGGCGATGGTCTATATCGGAGCCACGGATTCTATCGCCACGAATGAGCAGGGCGAGTTCTCACGGCAGTCGCTGCGCGCGGGGGTGTATCCCCTGCGCGTCACGGCGGCGGGTTATGAGATGATGGAGGTCGAAAACGTCGTCATCTACATCGACTCACTGAATCGTGTTGACCTCGAGCTGACGCCGCTCGGTTCGACCGCCCCGGAGCCGCCAGTCGTGCATACGTTCCAATTGGCGCAAAACTATCCGAATCCGTTCAACAGTTCAACACGGATCGAGTTCGAGTTACCGCAAGCGGCGACCACCACGTTGCGCGTGTACAATCTGCTGGGCGAAGCGGTGGCCACGCTGATCGACGGGTATCTGCCGGCGGGTACGCATCGCGTGACGCTCGATTCGCAAGCGCTCGGCAGCGGCGTGTACTGCTACCGCCTGAACAGCGGTGATTACGTCAATACGAAGAAACTGGTCTTGCTGAAATAGTCTTCAGCAGACGCCGTCGATATTCTCCCCATGCATCCACGACTGATTCTTGAACTCAACACACGCTGCTGGTTGAAACGGCTTGGTGACGGGCACGCTCCGTCGTTCCGGGACGTGCCTGATGAGGTACTGGATGAGTGGAGCGCAGCGGGCTACGACGCGGTCTGGCTGATGGGCGTGTGGCTGCCGAGCGCGAGCGGGGCGGAGATTGCGCGGGCGCATCCCGGACTGCGCGGTGAATACGCGAAAGCGTTGCCCGATTGGCGTGACGAGGACGTGGGCGCATCGCCGTATGCCATTCGCGGGTACGACGTGAACCCGGAATGGGGCGGCGCGGAGGCGTTGCAGGATTTGCGACGGCGAATGAGGGCGCGGGGGATTCGCCTGATCCTCGATTTCATTCCGAATCACGTCGCGCGCGATCATCCGTGGATCCACGATCATCCGGCACGGTTCGTGCAGGGTTCCGGAGAGCAGTTTCAGCACGCGCCGCATAACTGGTTTTTCGCCGACACGCGCGAGGGCGAGCGAATCGTCGCGCACGGTCGCGATCCCTATTTCGACGGCTGGACCGACACCGCGCAACTGGACTACCGCCGGACGGAGTTGCAACAGGCGATGCTCGGGGAGCTGCAACGAGTGGCGTTGCTGTGCGACGGCGTGCGCTGCGACATGGCGATGCTGGTCACGCGCGAAGTGTTTCAGAAGACGTGGCTGACACCTGACGTGTTTCCGGAGTTCTGGCCGTTCGCGATTCGCGAGGTGAGGTCACTGCATCCGGAGTTCGTGTTCATCGCCGAAGTGTACTGGGGGATGGAAGCGAAGCTGCGCGAATTCGGTTTCGATCTCACGTACGACAAGGGATTGCTCGATCGCATCGTTAGCGGCGATGCGCTGCGTCGCGAGCGATTCGACATGCCCACGGCGACGCATCAGGGCTGGCTGCGGTTTCTCGAAAATCACGATGAACCGCGAATTGCCGCGCGATTTGAGCCGCGCAAGGCACTGTCGCTGGCGGCGTGGGTGTATGCGCTGCCGGGATCGCGACTGATCTTCGACGGACAGACCACGGGCCAGCGGATTCGCCTGCCGATACAACTGAAACGCGAACCCGACGAAGAGCTCGACGCGCAGGTCGCCGCGGGCTACGCGCTTCTGTTCCCGGTGCTGGCGAGGCGGTCCGTGCGCCGGGGGGCATGGACCTTGCTGACGCCGCGCCCGGCTTGGGTGGGAAACGACGCGAGCGAACGAATCCTCGGCATGGCGTGGGATGCTCCCGCCGGCGCGGACCACGGAGCACGGCGCGAACTGACGCGCATCTTCCTGAACGCCGCCGACACACGCTCGCAATGCTGGGTCGATCTGGCGCTGGGAAATCTGATGGGCAAGTCCGTCGTGCTGCGCGATCTCCTGAGCCACAAAGTGTTCGAACGCGATGGCGTCGAGCTCATGATGCGCGGGCTGTATCTCGACATGGAGCCGTGGGAATCGCACGCGTTTGACTGCGAGCTCCGGGTGAATTCCGACTCGACCCTCGACTAAATCCGAGATTTCCGTTCCGCGAGCTTGCATGTTTCAGGTTCGCAGATTATTTTACGATAAACAGACCTGTTACTCTGATATGTTACTCTCCAAACCGACCTCGTACGCCATCCGCGCGCTGACCTGCCTCGCGACGTATCGCCATGAAGGCCCGATTCTGAGCACACGGATCGCCAGCGAGCAGTCGATCCCGGCGCAATTCCTGATCAAAATCCTGGGCACGCTGACGACGGCGGGTCTGGTTCGCTCGACACGCGGACCGGGCGGCGGATTCGAGCTCGCGGTTGATCCGCGCACGATCAGCCTGCTGGACGTGCTCAACATCTTCGAGGGCGTGGCGTTGACCGACGAGTGCTTGCTCGGTCTGGGCCGTTGCAGCGACAATGATTCGTGCCCGGTGCATCACCGCTGGAAGACGCAAAAGCTCGAAGTGATGGGATTCCTGCGGCAGACGAATGTCGCGGAGCTCGCGCGAATGCGACCGGACGGAAGTATGCGGCCGGAGGACGCGAAGGCCAGACGCAAACGATAGGCGACGGCGAAGTAAGCACGTGAAGCGGGCGAGGTGTTGACCTCGCCCGTTTCGCATTGAAACATCCAAGCTGCGGTCACTTCTGCTTGAGCTTGAATCCGGCCGGAACTTCAAACTTTGCCGCCTCCACGGCGCCGAGCCTGGCCTCCAGGAGCTCGGTTTGGACGCTGAACTTCACGCGCTCTTCGTATTTCGGAGCTTCCTGTTTCGGCTCCTTCTTCTTGCCGAAGGGGAGCTTGCCGATGACTTCGTTCTTCATGCCCTCTTTCATCACCGCGCCGAGCTTCGGTCCGACGAGCTGATTGCGCTTGATTTCGACCAGACTCGTGACCGCGAGGCCGGGAGCTGCTTTCGCCGCTTCGGCCAGTTGCTCGAACTGTTTCTGATAGAGCATGATGGCCTGCTGAAAGCCGGGACGCGCGGCTTCAATATCGAAGCCCAGCGCCTTGGCATAGGCTGCGCTGAAGGCCGTCACTTCTTCCTGACCGGGGACAGCCGGGCAATTCCAGGAATCGAAGGTGATGATGACGCGATCGTTGGCATCCTGCTTGTTGGTGCCCGTGGCGACGAGTTTCAGATTTTTGCACGCGAAGCCGTTGATGGTTTTCGGATTGGGATCGGAGAGTGTTTCGACTTTCCACTCGTACATGTCTTCGGTCGTGGTGTCAACAGGCTCGCCCGCTTCGGCCTTGCCGGCATCTTCGTTGAGCTTTTTGATCAGCTCGCGGAACTCGGCGAAGGTCATTTCCTTGTATTCCTTTTCCTTAGGATTGACATCCCAGACCAGTTCCTTGTCGAGGCGAACGATATTGGTGGACGCGACTTCCTTGCCGCCGGTCATGGTCTTCATCATGCCGCGGGTCCAGCGTGTCGAGGATTCGGTGGCGGAGCGGTCGGTAGTGAAGTATTCAGTGGCGGTGCCTTCGGAGGCGCCGAAGCCGAGGGTGGAGGACTTCCGTTTGTAGGTGACGTCGGCGAAAGCGGACGTGGCGATGAGCAAGAGGATTAGGATGCGGGGCATGGGGGTGGGTGGGGGAAAAACTTGAAACCTGAAACCTGAAACTCGAAATGGGAACATATCTTGACAAAACGAAATGGGGCTTACTTCATGAAAACTTGGAATTTGGGTCACTGTGCCCGCAAGGGAAATCCCGCCCTGTGGGTGTCGGCGATGGGAGCAAGCTGGAAAACATGGCCCAACTTGTAATATACAAAAGAATCCTCTTTATGTCAAGAGAAAAGTTGATTAAAAAACGCTGAAATATTGAACATAAGAATATACCGAGACCCGGGGAGGCGCTTGACAAGTCCGTGCGGTGGTGGTATCTTGGATGGTCACGCTCTGCGGAACTAACCGCCACGCTCCGATGCCTCGACAACTTCTGCATCTTGCTGTCCCCGACGGACATCAACCACCGAACCCAAACCTCGACACCTTGCTGCCTGCAGCGGGGTGTTTTTTGTTTTGGACCAACCCATGCTTAAACACTGGCCCCGCGATAAGATGAAGACAGGATCGATCATGCTATTCTTGCTAATGGCGCTCGTTGCGATGCTTGCGGCCAATCCCGTCATGGGGGTTGCCCACCAGACGGTTGCAGCGCCCGCCAGTGTGTTCTTCGTGGCGAATGAGGGCCAATGGGAGGAGCCTTTTGCCTTCAAGCTGAGTACCGGTGGAACGACGTACTTTGTCACCGAGCAGGGCTTGACCATCGACATTCGGCAGCACGACCGGCAAGGGCATGTCTCTCTTTCTGGTCTCCCCCCATATCCTATGGGGGGATTAAGGGGGGAAGAGGAGCCCCAGCCAGCATCGGTTCGTGGTCACGTCCTGAAAATGAACTTCGTGAATCGGCTCTCCCCCCACTCTGTGGCGGGACTAAGGGGGGTTGACAGGTTGCCCAGCTACTCGAACTACTTCTTGGGCCGGGACTCGTGCAGGTGGCGGAGCCGCGTGGGACACTATCAGCGCGTGATCGCGGAGAACGTCTGGCCGGGGATTGATGTAGAGTTTGTCGCCGACGCGCCGGGGATCAAGACCAACTACCATGTTCATCCCGGAGCCGATGCTTCGCAAATTCAGATTGAGTATGAAGGGCTCGATGCGCCGCTGCGAGTTGATGGCTCAGGCAACTTGGTGCTTGCGACATCGCTGGGAGATTTGAAGGAGCAAGCACCGTGGGCGTATCAGATCGACGGCAGGCATCAGCGTGATGTCGGGGTGCAATTCGCCGTGCTTGACGCGAATCGGTACGGCGTTCTGGCTTCGGCTCTTGATGCGAGCAAGGAATTGGTGATTGATCCGCTGATCGCCTACAGCTCGGCGCTCGGTCAAGGAGAAGGAATCGAGAGTATCTCGCGCACGCCGACGGGCGACATTGCGGTTACCGGAACAACGGACTTTCCGGGCTTCCCGATTACGCCCGGTGCCTATCAGGAACAGATCGTCTGGCTGCATGACATCTTTGTCGGCGTGTTGAATACGACTGATCAAGCGCTTATCTTCTCAACGTTTGTCGGCGGCTCGGCCTACGACGGCGGCAGACATGTCATCGGGCTTAGCGACGGGCGGATCTTCGCCAGCGGAAGCACGCAGAGCAGCGATTGGCCGCTTGCGGGCGATCCGTTCGATAACAGCTTCCAAGGCAGCTATGAGGCGTATGTCCTGATCCTCTCGGCGGACGGGACGGCGCTTGACTACTCCTCATTTCTTGGCGGCGTTTCGGATGAGTCTGTGTACGCCGCCGTTCAGCGCCCCGGATCCGATGTGATCTATTTGTGCGGTCCGGTTGGGAGTAGCTACGCAAACTTCCCACTGACTCCGGACGCCATGTTTACGGCATCCGTCGGAATCGGGAGCTTCATCTCGGTTTTCGATCCGAACGCGCAGCAGCTTATCTACTCTACATTGTTCCCATGTAACGTATTGGGATCCAGCGTGTATACAATCGACATCCTGCCGATTGACGAGTCGCACGTCTGGATTTGCGGCAATGCAGGCGGTGTCAGCGGGAGTCTTCCAATCACACCCGATGCCTTACGGGTCATGCCGGAAGGTGACTGGGACGGGTTCTTTGCTGAACTCGATTTCTCAGAACGCCGCGTTGACTACTGCAGCTATCTTGGTGGGGAGGCTGCTGACAACTGTGTGCACATTGTCGTGCAAGACCAAGGAGTCATCCTCGCGGGTACGACCCGTTCGGATTCCTTTCCCCTCACGCCGGGAGCAGTCGATACCACCCCGTGTTTCTTTTGGGAGACCTTTGTAACCCGAGTGACCTTGCCCGCCACGATCAGCGCGTCAACGCGACTGGGAGGCGAGCGCGGGGCTTATAGCATTGGGATCGCGTTACGAGCCGACGGGTCCGTGCTCGTCGCTGGATCTACGAACAGTCGCGACTTTCTGCTCACCGGGGATGCGCTGGACTCGACATTCAATGATGGAGTAAATCAAACGTCACAGGACAACTTCTTCTCGATTCTGTCACCGGCGCTCGACAGTCTGATCTACAGCACGTACCTTGGCGGGCGATTCACTGACGGGGTCTCCGGTGTGCTGTTCAGCGAAGGTGCCGATTCGGTCTGGATGTGCGGTTACACGTGGTCTGCGGATTATCCGATCACTGACGATGCTTACCAGACGTTTCAAGCGGGCCAGGACCAGTTCGTTACACTGCTGACGCTCGCTCCCAGCTGGCGTGTGGCGGAACGGCCGGCCGTCCCGGCAACCGCGTTCGCGCTCCATGCCTATCCGAATCCGTTCAACTCCACTCTAACCATCACACTGGATCTGTCTCAGACCTCACCGGTCACTGTCGGGTTCTTTGATGCGTTGGGACGCCAGATCAACATCAATCACTTAGGACCGTTGTCCGCGGGCTTTCACACCCTCCGCGTTGATATGAACTCCTACCCTTCCGGCTATTACATCGTGTGCGCTCGGACCCCAACATCCGACCGTACAGTTCCGGTCGTCCTCATTCGCTGAGAGTCCATCGGAGCTTCTACTCCGTTACTCGCCCATCTTCACCAGCAGGAGCAGCTATGAACCGCTTTACTACTCTGTGCGCTGTGTGTGTACTATTCACCTCCACGCGGCGTTATGTGTCGGCACATGACCCGCTCGGGAGGACTTGCTGACGGCTCGCTTCCCGACATGCGGTGCGGTTCAGAGGTCGGGTCGTGGACCCGCCCCTACGGGAGATACCGCCCGTGATGTGCAGGAATTGACGCGGCTGCCGTGTGGCGGAATCTGGTCTGGTTGACGACCGGAGCGAGATTCCGGCAGGGACACATTCCCTGCTCGGCGAGGAGATCCCGATGCGCGAAGACGCCCCCCCCCCGGCCCCCCACAGGATGTGGGGGGAGAGCCGACGCTCCGATTCCGGCCGGGCGAGGAACGAGCAGAAAACCCGTGTGACGCGGGTTTTTGTTTTGAAGATTGATGATGTGGTGAAGCGTGGTTAACGCTTGGTGACGGAAATTTTGGGGACCTGGCCTTCGTCAACAATGTAAACCGGGCGCGAGCAGGGCAGCACGCGAACCAATAACCTGGCTTCAGTTCCGGGCAGAACGTCCAACTCGTAGCTTGGCTGCTCCGTGGCATGATAGGACGGAATATCGGTGGCACGACATTGCACGATCCAGCGACCCGGCGTGAGGTTGTCCAGCGCGAAACGACCGGCGGCGTCGGTACGTACCGTGAATGTCTGCTCGTCGCCGCGAAGTTCAAGGTAGGCCCCACCGATGCCGCGCAAAGGGACAAGTGCTTCGACGCGCCCGGCTTGAGTGGAATCCAACGCGTCGGCCACCTGCAGCAGACCACGACGACTCTCGCCATTCGGCGCCCCATACACGATCAGCTCGCCTGCGATCTTTGCACTGCGCACCACGGACAGAGCAAGCGTCTCCGTCTTGGGCTCGCTCGTACAAACCAGCAACGGAGAGGCCGGGAGCAGCGCGCATTGCGGACCCAGTGTAGAGGGATCAACCTCAATGTAGTGAGGGCCGGGCGCGGCGGTGGCGAAGCGGAAGCGCCCGCGCGAGTCGGTCATGACCGCGGATTCACCCATCGACAGAAAGACATCGGAAATTCCCCGCTCCGGATCCGAGGCGTCCGTGACGCGACCCTTGATGACGCGGATACCGGGCTTGCGACCGAGGGGAACGTTGAACGGAATCTCGTAGCTGGCCGCGAAGAAGGCTCCGTCAGCGAGTTCGGCACGGCGGTAGTCGAGCGTACGAAACCGCAGGGTCACGATGTGCCGGAAGGGCGCTTCCCAGCGCGCGTCGGCCGACCACTGGTCAAGTTTGAGAGCCGCCGGACCCCCGAGATCGTTGTGCAATGCGGTTGTCGTAAGGCTGAACCCGCGCGTCGGACGATAGGACGCCGAGAGTTGGACCAGCGTGCTCGGTTGCGAAGCCACGGACGAACTCAGGAAGCCGCGCTCGACCTGCGACGAAAGCGTGAGCCGGGACAGCGGTCTGACGGTTAGCCCGGCGCCGAAGCGTTCCCGCAGCTCACGATCGTCAACGAGAGTACCGCGCAGCACGCCCGCGCCCGCCGAGCCGTCGAGGCTCCAGATACCGCGACTGCCGCGAAAGCGACCGGTTAACCGCTGCTCGCGGGAATCCGTAGATGAGGCGCCAAAGGAAGAGTGTCGCGCGCGCTGCTCGACCTCCAGGCCGACAACGGTGCGCGACAAAAGTTCATAGTCCAGTCCCGTGCGCGCCGATTGATCCGCGAAGCTCGATTGAAACGGATACAGTGACGAGCGATTCTGCCGGGACCAGCGCCAGGCCCCCGTCCAGATTAATCGAGAGCGAATCAAGAGCCGCCAGGACGAGGAAACCAGATCTTCGTTCGCGATGCGTCCGGGAAAGCTCGCATCCGCGCGGAGAGCTTCGGCGGACCAATGTCCCCACTTGCCATGCGCGCGCAAATCGCCGGAAAGCGCGCGACGCGGTGATGCCGAGCCGGAACCGGACCAGCCCAGCGCACTTTCACACCCGGCATTCAACCAAGGCCGCAACTGCGCTACGGCCTTGAGCGCGGCCGCATCGCTCTCCGCGCGCGCACGACGGAAGCGAATTCCACTCAGGCCAATCTCGACGGCCGAAGTCGGACGCAGAGCCGTCATGACGGCGACTTGCTGCTCCTCCACGCCGGGCAGGCGCGACGTGTAAGCATATCCGCCGGCACTCGCGCGCCCATAACCCGCATCTGCCAAGACGCCGCGACCCATGCGGTCGTGCGCGAGCAGTTTTGAGTGCCCGAAGAGCTGATCGCCCGCGGCGACGGTGAGGCCCGGTGCGCGGACCGATAGAAAGGCCTCGTCGCGCACACCAAACAGGCGATGTTCGAGATTGTGCGGCCCGCGCACCCGATAGGCGACGCCGTACCGCCCGTTGGCATCCAGCGCACCACCGCCACGCCATTCGAACTGTGAAATCGAGTGGTGGAGATCGCCGACGCGGTGAACCGCCACCACCGACGGTAGCCGACGGTGCAGGTCCAGGTCGTCGCCGCCGCAGGGAACGATGTCCGTGCGCGCCGTCGCGCGGACCGGAGAACAGTGCGAGGCGTGGGCCGACAACGTGATCACATTAGGCCCGGGTTTTGAGCCAGCGGATTCCGCCGCGATCGTGATCGTGACCAACCGCCGCTCGCCGGGCAGAGCCAGCCAGGTCGTTTCGCTTAGAGCGAGGTCGCCCTGATTCGAGGCGCTGCCGCGGAGCGTGACGAGGCAGTTTGCATTGCTCTGGTTCTTGACGCTGAACGTGACGTCATATCCACTCCCGATTACGACCCGCTTCGGCGCGCGGACGCGCTCGACGTGCAACTGAAAGCGCGGCCGTACGATGACAGAAATCCCGGCAGTTCGAGTTTGCCGGGCCACGCCGAGGCTGGTCTGATAGGGAATGTCGAATACGCCGGGCGGGGCCTGCGCGGGCACGCGAAAGCTGACGAGACGCACCTCACGAGACCGGGGCGGCAGGGAAAAGACGCCGTCGTCAGCCAGCGACTGCCAGCTTGCCGGAAGCAGCAGCTGCTCGCGAAGGGTCAGCGTGTCCGCGCCGGGATTGACAAGGATTACGGCGCGAACGACGGTCGCCGGCGCATCGACTTCGATCCGTGATGTGTCCGCGATCGTGGCTTTCCAAGCCTCCGCGTGAGCCGGTGCCGCGAGCGCGAGCGCCGCGCTGAGCAGATATGCAATTCGAGCAAACAAAGTTAGAAATCTAAATCGTAACGAGCTCCGTAGAGTTGTTGTTCGCCGTTGTCCAGCACCACAAGAGCTTTGTAACGCCCGCCGGGGGTCGCGCCTAGATCGAGGCGGAATCGGACGGACATGCCGGGAAAGATGCGCTTCTCCGCACACTCGAATCGGCCGGCCGGCGAGCCGTGCAAGTCGAAGAGTTCAACATAGGGCGTCGGGACGATCCAACGGTCGCCGGTATTCTCCACGTCCACCTGAAGCTCGTGCCGGACGCTGTCCAAAGCGACCAGCTGCGAGGCCGTGAACTTGACCTGAGCCTGCCCGGTGTCGCGGATATGCGTGACGCATTGCACGCCGTATCGCAGCACCTGATGGACTACTGGAGGTTGCGGGTCCCGGGACGCCAGGAGTTCCTCCGGTTGAGCCTGCTCCTCCACCATGATCATGCTCCAATAGGTCCCGACTAGCGCCGAATTCGCGGGAACATTGACGACATAGTTGAGCCGCGACGTCTGCCGCGGAGGAACATCCAACTGCGTCGGCCCAAGACTCACCCACGGCGCATTGGAACGCGGATCATGGCCGGGATCGGCGTAGCGATTCGTGCCGTCACTGGCAAAGGCGTAGTCGGTCTGATAGATCGAAACGCGAGCGAGCTGATCGCCGTCATTGCTGACGATGATGGAGCCTTCGTAGCGCTCGCCGGGAACGGCCTCGCGTTCGAAGGAGAGGGTGCCGACCGTGACTTTCGCCGGGGAGGGCTGCGACGCGCCAAGCGCAAGCAGGATCAGAATCGAGAGGATGGCGGAAAGACGCTGCATAAGGTTTTTCGAGGGCGCATTCACTGCGCCGTGATAGTGTACGTGATGGTGTGCTCCTCCGTGCCGCTGCCCTGCGGGGCGGTCGCCGAGACTTCGTAGTACAGGAGGGCGGATCCGCTGAGCGTGGATGTGATGTCCGTGACCAGATCCGCGTCGGTGGTCGTGAGCGTCACGAGCCCGGTCCCGGTGCCCTGGACCACGCTCTGAGCCTCGACCGTCAGCACAAACGCGGGGCCGCCGAGACTGGTGCGCGCGGTGATCTTCTGCGTCGGATCCGCCACGCCCTTGGTCCAAACCAAGCCGCAGGTATTGTCACTCGCCGGGTCCGGATGTGATCCAGCGGTGGCGGAAGCAACGACCAGAGTGATACCACCGCCGGTCAGCGACAGATCCGCCGCCGCACCACGCGCGACGATCAGCCCGGTGAGCGCGAGTGCGGCGAGCCCGCTAAATGTTCGGAACGGCCACATGGTCATCGCGCAGTTGCCTGCGCGAGATGCTTAGCCCGCGGTGAGGGTGTAGGTCACCGTGTGCACAACGCTGCCGTTGCCTTGCGCCGCGGTGGCCTGCGCCGTATAGCCCACCGTACAGGACCCCAGCGTCGTGGAAATTCCCGTCACGAAATCGTCGGCCACCGTGCTGGAGAGCGTGGCCTCGGCCGCGGCCGTGCCGCCGGTGACTCCGGTCGCGACGACCTTGAGCGTGAAGTTGGGCGAACTCTGATCCGTGACGACCGTGATCTTCTTCGTCGCCTCGTTCGTGGTCCACTGCAAGCCGCAGGTGTTGTTCGTCGCGTCGTCGGGATTCTGCCCGGCCGTGGCCGTGCTGATGGTCAGCGTAATGTTGCCGCCGGAAATCTCGAGTTCATTGATCACGTCAACTTGCACCGTGACCGTGTGATTGGCGATGTTGTCCGCATAGCTCACGATTGAGCAGATCATCAACATTGCCGCCGCCGCAAGGAAGGGACGGTAGATTCTCATTTCAGCCTCCAAGTTATGATGCAAACGCGAGTTGAGTTCCAGCGAGAGAATCGGGCAGACTTCGCCCTTGTCCGCCATGACTTTTCTAATATATCGGCAGATTGCGGAGGATAGGTTAACCACGGACGAGCGACCGGCGTGAGCCTGCGACAGGGTTCGCGATAGCAATCTCTATGCGGCGCCGAGACCCGCCGGACGGCCGAGCGTGCCCGGCTGGCCGCGATCCCCGCACGGTAACGGGTGATGCGAGCTTCACGATTCACGGTTCGGGATGGCGCGGAGACCGGAGCGGCGGCCGGCCAAAAAACAACAGCCGGCGCGAGGCCGGCTGTGGCGTGGGGATGGGTCATCAGTGATGTTGTGCCGGAAGCGCGGCGGGTCAGGGGCAGTTTTCGACGAGGTGCAGGTGAGTCAGTTGACGCAGTGACTCAAAGGTCTCGTCAAGGTTGGCACCCATGGCACGCTCATACTCCAAATCGCGTTTGGCCTCCGCCACCCAGTTGAGGTGCCACGAGCACTGCCATCCGTCGCGCTCCAGTTCGTTCAAGATGGCATTCCAGTCCTTACTGCAATCGCAGCGCAGCGCCACAATCGCGTTCATCGTCGCCTTCATGAGTTCCACACTCGTGGGCGAGAGTTCAGCGGGAACAGAGATCTGAATGGTTCTTGCGGTATCCATCTACAGCCCCGATAGGTTTTCCAATCACGGGTTTACATGCCGTAACGCCCGATGATCTCCTGCTTGGACTTGCCGAGGATCTCGTACTTCCGCCCCACCTTGACAAAGGCCTCAAGCGCGCGATCGAGGTGCTGCTGGTCGTGAGCGGTGGAGAGCTGCGTACGAATACGCGCCTGGCCTTTCGGCACGACCGGGAAGAAGAAACCGACGACGTAAATCCCTTCGGCGTACAGATCGCGGGCGACGTCCTGCGCGAGTTTCGCATTGTAGAGCATCACCGGAACGATCGGACTCGCACCGGCCTTGATATCGAAGCCCGCCTCGGTCAGGAGCTTGCGCCAGTAGTGGGCATTCCACTCGAGCTTGTCGCGGCGCTCGGTGCTCTGGGAGATCAGTTCGAGCACCTTCAACGCGCCCATTACGATCACGGGAGCCACGGTGTTCGAGAAGAGATAAGGACGGGCCTTCTGCCGGCACATCTCCACCAGTTCGCGGCGACCGCTCACGCAACCCCCCGATGCGCCGCCCAACGCCTTGCCGAGGGTCGTCGTGATAATGTCCACTTTGCCCACCACCCCGCAATGCTCGTGCGTACCGCGACCGGTCTTGCCGATAAAGCCGCTGGCATGGGAGTCGTCCACGAAAACCATCGAGTTGTATCGCTCGGCGAGGGCGACGATCTCCGCAAGCTTCGCCAGATCGCCGTCCATGGAAAACACGCCGTCGGTGATCACCACACGGAAGCGTTTGTCCTGATGTTCCTGCAACTTCGCTTCGAGATGCTCCATGTCGGAGTGCTTGTACGTGTCCTGCATCGCCTTGCAGAGGCGCATGCCGTCCACAATCGAGGCATGCACAAGGCGATCGGCGATCATGATGTCCTGATCGGTCAGGATGGCCTCGAACACGCCGGCGTTGGCATCCATGCACGAGGGAAAGAGCAACGTGTCCTCGGTGCCAAGGAACTCGGTGAGTTTCTGCTCCAGCTCACGATGGACATCTTGCGTGCCGCAAATAAAGCGGACCGAAGACATGCCGTAGCCGCGCAGATCGAGTCCCGCGTGCGCCGCCGCGATTACGGCGGGATGGCTCGACAGGCCGAGATAGTTGTTGGCGCAGAGATTGATGACATGCTGCTCCGGGGAACCGGCCGGAAACTCGACTTCGATCTCCGCTCCCTGCGGTGCATGAATGTAGCGCTCTTCCTTGAATAGACCGGCTTCGCGCAGACCGTTCAGCTCCTGCCGATACGAGTCGCGCGCTGTCGTGGCAAAGGCCATGGGACACTCCTTCAGAGAGGTTGTAACTTGAACACCCGCGCCGGATCGCCGCGGGCGAATGATGCAAAATACCTAAGGCGCGCCGAAACGTCCGCGGACTCAGCTCCGCGGAAAGCCCACGGTTTGCGCCATCACGACGCGCTGTTGTGCCGGCAAGTCGAGCAGCGCGCGCAGCCGCTCACCGTCAAATCCACCGCGAACACATGATGCCAGACCCTCCGACGCGCAGAACAGGGACAGGTTCTCACACAGGAAACCCACGTCGGCCGTGGCGCAGAAATCGAGCAGTCCGCGCGGGCAGTCCTTGAGCTTGAGGTAATCCGCGACGAAGACAAGATTCAGCGGCGCGGCAACCACCCAATCTTCCGCACCGGTGGCGGCGCGGAAATCGCCCGCCTTGATGGTGACCAGGCCGTGCGCATTCGCGTCGTAACGGCGGATGCCGTCAGCCGTGAAGAGGTACAGATCGAACTCGCGGCTGTCAAACGAGGTAGGCGCGGTGCGTTTGCCGTCGGGCCGGCTGACACCGAAGGTCGCCCACAGCAGATCACTCAGAAGCCGCGCGGGCAGCGGCCGGGAGTCGAACTCGCGCACGCTCGCGCGTTCGCGCAGACAGTCGAACAGCGGTTTCCCGCCCGACGTTCGCGGTGCGGGCAGGTCGATGACGGCTGCTGCGTGCGGGGCCGTGGTCATGACTTATGCCGAGGCGTTGAGGAATCGCTGCACGACGATGACAATCTTGTTGACGCTGTCGAACGTCTCAGGAGTTGCCTCCGCGTCGGGGATGGAGATCTTGTACTTCTTTTCGAGAAAGCGCTTGAGGGATACCATCGAAAAGGAGTCAACGATACCACCCGTGATGAGCGGGGTGTCCGCTTTCACTTCGCGATCGTCGCCTTCTTCGATGTATTCGCGGATGACGTAGTCAAGCACAGTTTTGGTCAGGTCGTCCATGGGATGTGATGTTGAGGAGAAGACGCTAAGAAATTGGAAAACTGGATTGCTCCGATTTGGGGCACCCGAAGACGGTTGCCGCGGGGGACCCGAGCCGACCCCATCTAACTTCCCCAGAAACTGGGGAAGGACCCGAGGCAGATTCCGGCAGGGAAGGAATCCCTGCTCGGCGGAGGAAGAGCGGGGCACGTCAAGTCTCAAGAGACGTGCCGCCGCAGGGAGAACTGACTCTCCGATTCCGGCCGCGCGAGGACGCACGGCGCGGCGGGGATTGGCTGAGCGAGATTCCGGCAGGGAAGGAATCCCTGCTCGGCGGAGAAAGAGCGGGGCACGTCAAGTCTCAAGAGACGTGCCGCCGCAGGGAATACTGACGCTCCGATTAGATGCGCGAAGACGCGCCCCCCCCCGGTCCCCCACTGGATGTGGGGGGAGTGCCGACGCTCCGATTCCGGGCACCTGAAGACGGGTGCTTCGGGGTCAGTCGTTCATCAGAGTCGAGAGGTCGCCGACGGGTTCGGCGAATTCCTGGCAGCGCAGCACGCGACGGATAATCTTGCCGCTGCGGGTCTTGGGCAGTGACTCCACAAACTCGATCTTTTGCGGCATGGCCAGCGGCGAGAGACGCTTGCGCACGAAATTCATGATTTCGAGCGCGAGGTCATCATCGCCCACAAAGCCAGGCTTCAGTGTCACGAACGCCTTGACCACCTCGAGATTCAGCGGATCGGGAGTGGCAACGGCGGCCGATTCGGCGACGGCCGGATGTTCGAGCAGCGCGGACTCGATCTCAAACGGACCGACCAGATGCCCCGCCGTATTGATCACATCGTCATCGCGGCCCACAAACCAGAAGTATCCGTCTTTGTCAATACTGGCGCGATCGCCCGTCAGATACCACCCATTCACGAACTTCTTGTCGTAGCCGGCGCGGTTGTTCCAGTAGGTGCGAATCAATGAGGGCCAGCCGGGCTTGAGGGCGATCAGACCGACGTGACCGGGTTCGCTATAAGGTTGGTTGGTGCAGGGATCGAGTACCGTGGCCGTGACGCCGGGGATGGGCCGTCCCATGGAGCCGGGGCGAATGTCCATTCCCGGAAAGTTCGTGATCACGATGCAGCCGGTCTCGGTTTGCCAGTAGGTGTCGTGAAAGGCCAGCCCATAGGCAGCCTTGGACCAGACCACGGCTTCGGCGTTGAGTGGTTCACCCACGCTGGCGAGATGCCGCAGGGACGACAGGTCGTATTGTTTTGCAAGTTCCGTGCCCTCACGCATCAACAGGCGAATCGCCGTGGGCGCCGAATACCAAATCGTGATCCGGTGCTCGCTGATAAACCGGTACCAGGCAGCGGCATTGAACCCTGAATCGAGTACGGCCTGCGTCACCCCGTTCGCCCAGGGACCGATGATCCCGTACGAAGTGCCGGTCACCCAGCCGGGATCGGCATTGCACCAGTAGATATCGTCGGCCTGCGAGTCCAATACCCATTTGGTCGTGAGATATTGCGCAATGATCGAGTAATGAACGTGCTGCGCTCCTTTAGGCTGTCCGGTAGTCCCGGAAGTGTAGTGGAGCACGGACGGCGTTTCGGCTGTACTGGGATAGACCGTGAAGTGCTCGACACGCGGCGCGTGATCCATGTCAAAGGCCACTTCGCCCGCGCGCAGCGGCGCGTCGCCGGCATCCACCACGATCACGAGGTCGAGGTGGGGCAGTTGGTCGCGAATCTTGCGGATGACCGGCAGGAATTTGCGCTGCGTCATGATCGCGCGAGTCCCGGCGTCGTTCAGGCGCGTCCACAGCGACTCCTCCTTGAACGCCGAGAACAACGGTTGCACGATCGCGCCCAGCTTGAGCGCGCCGAGAAATCCGAAGTACAGTTCAGGAACGCGATCCATAAACAGGCAAACGCGATCGCCGGGCAAAATCGTCAGCGATTGCAGGAAGGCCGCAATCGTATTCGTGTGCACGCGCAGGTCGTCGAACGTGAAGTCGCGCCGCTGGCCGTGAAAATTCTGCCACATCAGCGCCAGCTTGGAGGCCTGGCCGAGCTGACAGATGCGATCGCTGCACATCCAACCGATGTTAAGCGGCGCGCCGGGTTTGTAGCCGAGCTCCCGCTCAGCCATGGACCACTCGAAGTTACCGACTCGGTCTTGATAGAGTCCGAAATTGCTCATGTGCTGGGGGTTGGTCCCGTCGCGTCGCCCGCGGTTTCGAGAACGACGACGGCGATGGCCGAGGTCTCCGTATGGGACAAGGAAAGGTGTATCGATGTGATGGCGGCACGAGCCGCAAGTTGCTTAAGGGAGCCCGTCAACCTGAGCAGCGGGCGACCGGCCTCGTCATTGACGGACTCGACTTCGCGCCAGGGGATCACGGACAGGCGAGGACCGGGCAGAGCCTTCAACAGCGCTTCCTTGGCGGCGAAACGCGCGGCGAAATGTCGGGCAGGGTAGCGCTTCCCCGAGCAATAGTGGAGTTCCGTTTCCGTAAAAAGGGAGGCGGCGAGCAATGGATCTGCGGCCAGCCGGTCGGCCATGCGCTTTACATCCATTATGTCGCAGCCGATGCCAAGGATCATGGGCGGGACGATTCGCTAACGCGCCAAAATACCGACTTGCTGACGAGTTTGTGAATTTTTTCGCATACTGCTAATTTAATGCCGAAATCGGTGATTGTCAAAGTGCAATCAGCGATAAAGAACGTCAATTCCGCGAAGTAACGCTGACGGAGGAACGAGATCGCCCGATTCGGCCCGGAACCCTGATGGCCGGCGTCACTCCGCGATTTCCCATGCTTTTGCAGAAATTGCGACAGGTTCGAATTGGAGGCTCGGATCGATCCCAAGCTCACGGTGAATTCATCGATGTGGAGGGTCAACTTGACTTCCGCGTGCCGCGTCCGTATATTGATGGAAGTATGAGCAGGATGCGTAACATGCTGAGCGCCGGCTTGTTGATCGCCGCGATCTGCGGCCTGCGCTCCGACGCGCGCGCGGTCACACTGGGCGACTATACGGGCCATGAGGTACAGCCGCATGGTCTGGTGATCCATGCCGGTGAGTCCGGCGTCGTCATCACGCCGTACACAGAGCGCGTTGTGAGAGTGTCGCTGCGACCGCACGGTGAGCCGGGGCTGGACTCGTCCGACGTCGTCGTGCTGAATCCAATCGGCTTCGATTGGACGGTAGCCGTCGGGGAGACGGAACTGACTGCGAGCGGACCGCGCTTCGTGCTGCATGCCGAGCTCCACCCCTTGCGCCTGCGCTGGGGCTTCGACGGGCGAGAACTGGTGCGCGACGACAGCGGCTTCGTCTGGAATGGCGACGCGCGCGGGGTGCGACTCCACGCGAGTCCGACTGAACATTTCTACGGTGCCGGAGAGCGCGCGGATGGGCTTGATCACCGCGGCAGGCTCCTGCAGGGATACAATGCACCGTCCTATTGCTACGGAGAAGGGGCGGAGAATCTGAATATCGCGATCCCGCTGCTACTCTCGTCGCGGGACTATGCGCTGTACTTCGAGAACAGCTTTCCCCACACGCTGGACGTCGGCGGTACGGACTTTGACGTGGTCGAATTCGGAGCGCAGGGGGGAGAGCTATCGTATTTCCTGATGGCCGGGGATTCAGCGCCGGAAGTGCTCGGGGCGTACACAGAACTCAGCGGCCGTCAGCCCTTGCCGCCGCGCTGGGCGATGGGTTATCTTCAGTCACGATTCGGATATCAGAGTGAGCCGGAAGCGCGGGCGTTGGTCAATGCGTTTCGCGCGCAGCGGATACCGCTCGACGCGCTGATTCTCGACCTGTATTGGTTCGGCTGGGGGCAAATGGGAGATCTGGATTGGGACCGCTCGCACTGGGGAAATCCGGTTTCGATGATGGCGGATTTGGCGGTCATGGGTGTGCAGACGATTCTCATTGTCGAGCCGTATATCGTGGAATCCTCGAGTAACTTCGCGGAATGCTACGGCGCGGGATATCTGACGCCGGACTCCGCGGGGACACCTGTCATCATGCCGCAATTCTGGGCAGGCAGCGCGGGACTGCTGGACATCACGCTGCCGGCCGCGCAAGATTGGTACTGGACTTTCTACGGCGATCGCGTGAATGAGGGCGTCGGCGGCTGGTGGTCGGACCTGGGCGAGCCGGAACTGCATCCCGCTCACATGGTGCATGCCGCCGGGTCTGCCGCGCAAATCCACAATGTGTACTCACTGCGCTGGGCCAAGCTGCTGTTTGAGCGTTACGCGGAAGAGTTTCCCGCCACGCGGCTATTCAACCTGATCCGGTCGGGATATGCGGGAATGCAGCGATATAGCGCGTTTCCGTGGTCGGGCGACGTGCAGCGGTCGTTCTCCGGCATGCGAGCGCAACTGCCGATCCTGTTAAGCATGGGACTGAGCGGCGTCGCGTTCTGCGGCAGCGATCTGGGCGGGTTCGATTGCGGCCCGCTTGATCCTGAGCTTTATATTCGTTGGATGCAAATGGGTGCGTTCGCGCCGACGATGCGCGCGCACGGTGTAAATGTGCCGACGGAACCGGTGAATTTCGACTCGACAACACGGCGGATCGTCGCGGATTTCATTCGACTTCGTTATCGATTGCTGCCGTACAACTACACGCTGGCCTGGCAGAATCATGCAACGGGAATGCCGCTGGCGCGGCCGTTATTCTTCGATGAGCGGACGGCTGAGACCGCCGATCTCTACGATGAGTATCTATGGGGGCCGGACTTGCTGGTGGCGCCAGTAACCATCACCGGGGCGCGCGCACGGGACGTACTGCTGCCGCCCGGTCGCTGGATCAACTTCTGGTCAGATGACTCCTACGCGGGTGGTCAGACGGTGCCGATCGCCGCGCCGCTCGAGCAGATGCCCGTGCTGGTGCGGGCGGGGAGCATCCTCCCGATGGCGCCAGTCGTCCAGAGCACCGACGATTATGATACTGACACCTTGACGGTCGAGTACTATCCGGATCCCGATGTGCCGTCGGCGGAGTTCACGATTTACGACGATGACGGTCACACGCCGAATGCGTATGCGCTCAACCAATATGAACACATCCGCCTGCGCAGCGCCTGGAACCCCGTGAATTTCGTGCTGGAATTCCAGCGGGAGAATCACGGTTTTCCGGGAGCGCCCGCGAGCCGAAAGATGTACTGCCGGCTGCATCGGGTGAGCGAGCCGCCGGTGAGCGTGAGACTCGAGGGAATCGAGCTACCCGTCGTCGAGGATTCCATTCAGTTCAGTCAAGCCGATTCGGCGGTGCTCTGGAGTTCGCCGTCCCGATCGCTGCAACTCTGCTTCCGTTGGACGGGAGTCCAGAGCGACGTGGAAGTGGAAGGCTTGCAGATTCTTGAGGTCGCGTCGCGGAAGCAGGTGACGCCGGAGGCGGCACGACTGGTCGATACCTACCCGAATCCGTTCAATTCGATGACGACGATCCGTTATGAGTTGCCGGGAACCCAAGCGGTTGCGATATGCGTATATGATTTGACCGGACGCAGGGTCGCCGTACTGCACGAAGCGACGGAGTCGGCGGGGCAGCATCGCATGTCATGGGATGCGCGTGGATTGGCCTCGGGAATTTACATTGTCCGACTCGAAACCTCCGGGTCGGCAGGGGCGATGAAGACGGTCCTGCTGAAGTAGATTGCCGCCCTCGCGAATCGCCGCGTGGCGAATACCCGTGCCGGTGGCTGCAGAGCGGGATCGCCGGTTCCGCCTTTCAAACTTACACGGAGAGACTTCATGAGCTTTGTCCTCAGCGCCCGGGCCGCGGGCGGAATCGACGATGTTGAGGCCCGAATCGTCGCCGCACTGAAAGAGGTTGGCTTCGGCATTCTGACCCGCATCGAGGTCAACAACGTGCTGCGCGAGAAGCTCGGCGTCGAGACTTCGCCCTACCGCATCCTCGGCGCCTGCAATCCAACGCTTGCGCACGAGGCGCTATCGAGGCGCCCGGAAGTCGGAGTCTTTCTGCCCTGCTCGGTATGCCTGCGTCAGGAGGCGGATGGGACCGTCTCGATCTGGGCGCTCAATCCGGGGGCCGTTGTTGAGACCTTACAGGACGCCGAGCTGTCGCCGCAGGGCGCACGTGCGAGAGAACTCATCGAGAACGCGATCGGTTCCGTGACATAGCGAAGTCGTCGGTCGCGGCGATGCTCCGATACCGGCCGCGCGAGGACGCACGGCTCGGCCGTGGTCGGCACTTGAATGCACTGCGCCGAATGGCGAAGCAGGTCCCCGCGGGGGCCTGTTTTCATTTCGTGAAGGTGCGACTAATCCACAGGCAGCGCCTCGAACAGCCAGAGCAGGACGCTATTCTCGCGGAACCAGCCGCGTGCGGACAGGCGGAGCGCCTGATCGGAGATGGCGCAAGAATCCGCGGGAAGCGTACGCGCTTTCCGCCAGAGTGTCGTGGCCGCGGCAGCACCGAGTCGGGCGACCGCGGCGTCATAACCGATCCCCTCGCAGCGGCGGAGCGCGAGAGACAGCCACTCCTCGATGAGTTCGCGCGGCGAGGAAATCCACTCGCGGGAGATCGGCAGTTCGCCGCGCTCGATCCGCGCGTGCCATTGGTCAACGTCCGCGACGTTGGCAAATCGACGCCGCTCGCCGTCGAAGGAGTGGGCCGACGGTCCGAGACCAAGGTACGGCGCGCCGGTCCAGTAGGCGGAGTTGTGCCGCGAACGCAAGCCCGGCTTGGCGAAGTTTGAGACCTCATAGTGCTCGTATCCGGCTGAGGTCAGGCGTTCGTGCGCAGAGATGTACAACTCGAATTCGAGGTCTTCATCGAGGGGCTTCACCCGCCGCTGCTCCCGCCAGCGATAGAGCGGCGTCGCTTCGTGATACTCGAGATTGTAAAGGGATACGTGTTCCGGATCAAGTGCGAGCGCGCGATCAAGATCGGTCTGCCATTCCGAAATCGACTCGCCAGGAAGACCAAAAATCAGATCGAGGGAAAGATTCGAAAACCCGGAAGCGCGGGCAGCGACGATTGCCTGTTCGATTTCGACGGCGGTATGGTCGCGGTAGAGAATTGCAAGCTTGCGTTCGGAAAAGCTCTGGCCGCCGAGCGAAAGGCGATTGACCCCGGATTCACGAAGGCGTGTGAGCGAATCCAGCGTGACCGTGCCGGGGTTGGCTTCGAGGGTAACCTCCGCATCGGCTTCGATTCTGAACAGTCGCGTGGTTTCAGTCAGAATAGACGCGATTTCCGCTGGCGATTGAAGTGAGGGAGTCCCGCCGCCAAAATATGCCGTTTGTACGGGTCCGGTCGCCCATGGCGTCGCCCGAGTGGCGAGGGAAAGCTCGGCACGGATGGCCGTCGCTAGTCGTTCTAAGTCCCCGTCCTTCGGGACTTTTTTGTAAAAGTCACAGTAAGGGCAGCGGCGACGGCAGTAGGGCAAGTGAAAGTACAGATGAAATGGCATTCGTCTTGCTCACATGACTATGGTCGGTTCAAGAGATTCCTCAACAGAAGCCGTAATTATTTACTTTTGCTAAACTTCAGATCGATTGCTGATGTGCGGTTGCCCTGTCCAAACGACTTGTTTTTGCTGCCGCCAGTGCTATAGCGCCGCGTAATGTAATGCCAACCCGCCGACCACACATCGATACTCATCGCGAGTCCAGCGCGGCCTCCCCCGGTCCCGACGTGTCACCCGATACACCGTCGGCGCCGAGCCGTGCGCGGGGCCTGGCCGATGCCATCACGTCCCTCCTGCCGGGCATTCGCGGCCAGACAGCCTCAACTCCGCCGCCGCAGACCCCCCCCACCAATCCCGCGGTAGAAGAGCCCGAGCTCCTGGACCTGCTGTTGTCCGGCCCGGATGCCATGCTCGTGATTCACCGCCAGGCGGGCGAGATCGTGGAGGTCAACTCGCGATTCTGCGCCTGGACCGGGATTACGCGCACCAACCTGCTCGGAAAGCCGATCGCGTCGATCTTCGCGGAATCGGAACAGCGCGCCGTCAAGAAGCTGTATGCCGAAGCCGGCTCGGGCGGGATTCACGTGATCGAGTTGCCCAGCGCCGAGACGTCTTCCACCGCGTACCTGGTCGAGTTCACGTGCTCAGTGAGTCCGCTCGGCGGCGGGCAGTTCGCGGTGATTATCGGCCGCGACGTGGGCGAGCGCGCAATGACCGAACGTTATCTGCGATCTGAACGTGATCGCATGAACGCGATTATTCGCTCGATGCGCGACGTGCTCGTCATGCTCTCCAGTTCCGGGGATATTGAGTACGCCAATCCCGCCGCGGAACAGACGTTTGAACCGTTCGAGCTGCCGATCGTGTGTCATCGCTGGCTACAGACGTTTTCCAAGGACGAACGGACGGACTTGCAGGGAATGACTTCGGCGTATGTGGGCAAGACCATGGAGCTGGAAGCGACCAACGGCCGCGTGTTTCTGGTCACGCGGAGCTTTTTGTTCGAGAGCTCGCAGCGCGCGAATATCATGCTAATGGCGAAAGATATCACGGATCAGAAAGTCGTCGAGCGACAGAATCACCAGCTCGAGCTTGAATTGATGCGCGAGACCAAACTGGCCGAGTTCGGAATGTTCTCCGCGGGCATCGCCCACAATTTGCGCGGGCCGTTGACCGGGATTCTCGGCTTCTGCGATCTGCTCGACATGAAGCATGTCGAGCTGAGAGAGATCCAGCAGATCCGGCAACAGGCACTGACCATGAACGCCATCATCTCCAACCTGATGCACAAATCGCGCAGCGAACAGGAGACGGAGCCGCAGGACCTGATGCTGGAGGATATCGTGCGGACCGAGCTGCAGTTCCTTGATGCGAATCTGTTCTTCAAGCACAACGTCGAGAAGATCGTCGAGACGGACTCGAATATCCCGACGATTCACGGCGTTTACAGCGATCTGTCGCAGGTGATCGGCAATTTGTTGCGCAACGCGATCGATGCGATGCATGAGAGCGATCAGAAGGTGCTGACGGTAAAGCTCTGTCGCGAAGACAAGTCCATTGTATTTGCCGTAACGGATACCGGGCACGGGATTCCCGAGGAACTCAAGCAGAAAATCTTCCAACCGTTCTTCACGACCAAGCCCAAAGCGAATGAAGCGATACCGGGAATGCCAACCGGAACCGGTCTCGGACTTTCCAGCAGCCGGGGCATTCTGGCCCGCTATGGCGCGGATCTACAGCTGGAATCGAGTGTGGGTCGGGGATCGACCTTCACGATTCGGTTTCCGCTGAATCGAAAGTACGCCGCGCAGGGCGCGAAAGAACAAGGTTAGTCCCCCGCCGTTCGGGCGCTTAGCTACTCGCATCGGTGCGTTCGCGAGCAACTTGACTTTGGTCAAGTTTTTTTTTACTTTAGATGCGCCTCGGTTCCTGCCGAGGGTTCTTGCGTTACGGTAAGCTCAATCAGAGGAGGCGTGTTATGAAGGCGCTGTTCTCTGTCTTGGTCATGCTCGCGTTAGCCTGCAGTGGAGCAGTTGGTCAAAGGGAGTCGGGCGGATGCGAACTTTGTGCCAGTGTCGAAACAACATCGTGCAATGGGTTCACTCATTGCCCCGGTTCGGGACTGTGGGCAACTTACTCGTTCACGGCGCCGTGCACGGATTCTTACACATTTCGCGCCCGATTGCAGGACTGCGCATCCGGACACAGTGTCTATCAATGCATTGGATGCGCCGAACTGCGGGACTCGAATGGGAACCTCGTGCAGTCTGGCTCTATCACTCTGGTTGATGATGGTTGGGGTTGTGAAGAACCTTATGACCGCTACACCAGCGTCGGTCTCTCTCAAGGACAAAGTTACACAATCTATGTGAGAATGGGTCGATGCCCGGTGACAACAACTTCCTGCTCACAATGCGTTTGCAAGCTCAAGGCGAGGGTGTATGGCGATGATGGCGACTGCACGGCCTGGTGACGGTCGTCTGAGACTCCTCATCGCTCTGTGCACGTGTGTCGTCAGCGTCTTCCATGAAAACCACACGTTTGCCGCTGTCCTGCGCGTGCCGCACGACTACCCGACGATTCAGACCGCGCTTGACGCGACAGCCGCTGGAGACACGGTCTCCGTGGGGTGGGACACCTATGCAGAAGCGTTGATCGGTCCGCCACATTCATTTGCGCTGTTTGGCGACGTCGGCGATGACACGACGGAAGAGTCGCGGCCCACGATCAGTCCGCCGCAGGGTGAAGGCGACGATACTTCGGCTTGCCTACTGCTGGGTTCCAGCCCGTCATGCGCACTTGCAGATCTGAGATTTGTGAACGGGCCATGGATGTATCCGCGCGAGCCGGCGGCGCTTGATCTGGGCGGTGTGCGATTCACGAGCAGCGGAGAGATCAGAGTCGTCCGATGCACCTTCGATTCGACCACGGGAGGCATCTCGCCAAGCCAGTACGATTTGCGACCGCGTATCGACGTCAGGCAATCCGTGTTCCGGGATGTCGCCGGTGGGTGTGTGCACGGACTTGGCCCACTTACCGTCATTGGCTGTCACGTAACAGGAACACAGTACGCCGGGTACTATGGCCGCGACAGCACACTGATCGAATCTTGTCAGTTTGATGGTGTGTTCGTGGGCGGATGGGTGACGCTCGTGGTTAGCGGCCCCAAAGTCGTCCGGAACTGCCTGTTCGGGCCGGGTACCCAAACGAGTTACTGGCAGCCCATGTTCAGGAGTAGGACGCACGAATATCTCGAGCTATCCGGAAACGTCTTTCAAGTTCTTGGGTTGGCTACGATGATCGCGGATGTTGTGGTCAGAACCGCGGACACCGTTCTGATCTCTGTAAACTTGTTCGAGGGAAACATGGCGCTTCCCGACGGAGCCGGGGCGGTATTCAGGATTTCCGAGTCGCCCTCGGAGCGGGCCGAAAGCGCACAGGTCACGATTGAGGGGAATCTGTTCGAGCGGAACATGGCCGATGAGCCCACAGGCGACATCGCGTTGTGGCTGACGGCTGATCTCCAGCGTTCGCCGCTCATTCTTCAGCGCAATCTGTGGCTGCACAACATGCCGGAGTCGGGAGTATCGGTCAATATTCGAGACAGCATGCGGTTGCACACGTTCCACGACAACGTGTTTATCGGGAACGGCGTGGCACTGGTGGCAATGGGTGATCCCGCCGATACGCTTGACGCGCGCTGGAACTACTGGGGAGCTGAGACCGGTCCGCGCTCGCCTGAGAACCCGGAAGGTACGGGAGACGAAGTGCGCGGCCCTGTGCTGTTCGACCCGTGGTATCCCGACACGAGTTTTGTGACTGCGAGTGAGCCAGGTGTTCCCGCACCGGAGCAGTTCGCGCTGAAGGCCTACCCGAATCCGTTCAATGCCAGCGTGACTCTGGAACTGGAGGTCGCGAAACCAGGTATTGTGCGTGTCGAGTTGTTCGATCTACTGGGCAGAAAGGCGGCGGAGGTCTGGCGCGGGGCGATCACTGAGCGCAGGAAGATCCGGTTTGACGCCAGCGGCCTGAGTTCGGGCATCTATTTCGCGCGGGCTTGGTCGCCGATTGGAAGGCGGAATCTCGCCACGACGAAAATCGTGCTCATCCGGTAAACGCACGGCACCCGTGAGGGTGCCGCTGGCCGATTTCGGAAATCACGGCACCTGCGGGTGCCGTTTCTGTGATCGCGATCAGATCAGGTAGATCGTGAAGAAGAGGAAGATCCAGACCAAGTCCACAAAGTGCCAGTACCACGAGGCCGCGACGAAACTGAAGTGACGCTTCGGATCAAAGTGACCAAGCCGCAGGCGAAACCAAACCATCGCCAGCATGATGATGCCGGTCGCGACGTGCAGGCCGTGAAAGCCGGTCATCGCGAAGAAGTGTGAGCCGAACATGCCACTCTGCAGCGTGAAATTGTCGTAGGTCTTGAGGAAACCGTATTCATGCGCTTGAAACGCCATGAAGATGACGCCCAGCACAATCGTGATGAACGTGAACAGTTTTGCGCGCGAACGATTGCCCTTGACCAGCGAAACATGCGCGAATTCCATCGTCGCCGAACTTGACATCAGGATCAGCGTCGCAATGGCGGGGAGCGTGGTATCGATATGCGGCGCGCCTTCCGGCGGCCAGGCGGGGAAGTGCCAGCGGGTGTAATAATGATGCGCGAAGAAGGCGCCGAAAATCGCCGCTTCAGAGATCAGAAACAGCTTCAGGCCGTGACGCATCCACTTGTCGTCTTCCTGAATGTTGGGCAGCGCGGCGGTTTCTTTGATCACGGAGTTGGCCCAACCCATCATGCAGATGACCGTGCAGACGCCGCCGAGCATCAGGAGCATCGGCCCCCCGCCGCCACTGCCCCACATCGTCAGCAAGAAACCAATCGGGAGCAGCATGATCGACATCGCCAGCGCGATCGGCCAGTAGCTGGGCTCGGGCAGATGAACGTCGTCGTTGTGTTGCCCGGCAGGCTGGTGGGAAAGTGTGCTCATGGACGAATTTGAAATTTAGAAATCAGAAACCGATAGACCGAGAAGATGCCAGCCGGGTTGCGAGGACATACCCCGGCTCGGCGCAGCAAGGCTCAATGGTAGAGAATGCGCTCTGTCGGCAGGCCGAAATGGCAGAGATACCACGACCCGAGCAGCATGACCGCCAGTACGCCGGCAGAAATCCATAGCGCAAGCCGGCGATTACGCCGACGAGTCCCGGCGTCAACGGCGGGCACCGCGCTCACTTGCCGGCTCCGGCAGCGTTATCCGCGACATTGCTGACGTTGCGCCCGAATTCCATCTCCGCCGGATTCTTTTCGAATAACGTGTAGTGCAAAGTCACCTGCTCGATCTCGTCATTCAACTCCTTCGATAGAATGCTGATGACGGGAAACGTCTTCTCTTCGCGCGGCAGCATCATTTGATCGTCAAAGCAAAAGCACTTCGTCATCGTGAACTTCTTGGCCGCGTCTTCCGGCAGGATCGAATGCACCGGACGGAAATAGACGGTATCATCCGACATGTTAACAAAGTTGTACGCGTTCTCGAACTTCTGGCCGAGATGAGCCGTCATGATCGAGCGCTTGGGCCGGAAATAGACCGGAAGATTTCCGGCCGCGACGCCGGTGAACAGGACCTTGACCTCGCGGCCGCCCTCACTCTCCGACACATCCGTCAAGGGCGACTGACCGAAGCCAATCTTCTGGCAGAAGATGCGGAACAGCGGCACCTGCGCAAAGGCCACACCGAACATGATCAGCGTGACGGGAATCATCAAATAGAGCAGGAGCTGGCGGTTCTTCGACCTCCGCTCGCGGGCAACTTGTTCGCTATCCATGGTTCTCTTGCCGCCGGCGCCGGAATCCGGCGCGGCTGTGTAGCGCTTCCGCCGGGCGCAGGTGCCCGACCCCGGATCAAATCCGAATGACTCGATCGGCCATCATCGCGACGAAAAGGACCATCAAGTAGATAATCGAGTACTTGAACAAGCCCCACGCGTGCGTATTTTCGTTGCCCCGCCAAATGCGAAAGGCCTTATACACAAACAATCCACCCAGTCCGATCGCAAACAGCAGATAGACTAAGCCAGCCTGAACGGCGAGTAACGCCAGACTAATTCCGACCATCCACAGGGTGTAAATCAGAATCTGGCGCCGGGTTTCCGCGTCACCCTTGATCACCGGCAACATCGGAATCGAAACGTTCGCATAATCGCGCTTCACGCAGAGCGCCAAGGCCCAGAAATGCGGCGGCGTCCAGAAAAAGATGATCAGGAAGAGAATCCAGGGGGTCGGCGCCAGCGTGCCGGTCGCCGCGGCCCAGGAAATCACCGGAGCCATCGCGCCCGCCGCCCCGCCGATGACGATATTCAAGTACGTGCGTGGCTTCAGCCAGAGCGTGTAGAAGAAGCTGTAGAACAGAATGGTGCCCAGCGCGGCGGCCGCACTGAGCAGATTGAACCGCAGACCGAAGAGCGCCAGCGCGCCGATTCCAAGCACCGTGGCAAAGACCACGGCTTCGCGCGGCGTCACGGTATGCCGCGGCAGCGGGCGACGCGCGCGCGTGCGCCCCATCTGCGCGTCGAGGTCGCGTTCGAAATACTGGTTGAGCGTGTTCGCACAGCCGCCCGTAAAGACCAAACCGACGATAACCGCGAGAAACTTCAGCGGCTCGTGCAGCAGGCTGCCTTCAAGCACCAGCGCCGTGGCACCCGTGAGAATCACGAGTGTCAGGATCGACGGTTTCATCAGTTGAAGGAACTCGCGCCAGCGGGACATGGCTGAAATGTGAAAGGAGAAAGTGGATTCCGAATCCGGCAGGGTTGCGAATCTTTAACCCGGCTCGGTGCTAACTACGTGGTTAATCTGCCGCTGGGTGCGTCAGTTCGTGGGTCAGGGCAAGCAGCGTTGTATAGAGTAATAAACCCATCGCCAGATGGGAAAAAGCAAGCCACATCGGAACTTTGAACAGCAGGTTCCCGATTCCCAAGAGCAGTTGCAGCACGAGAATGGTGGTCAGCGCGCGCAAGGCGATGCGGCCGCGAGAGGAAATGGGCGCCAAGATACTGCGACCCACCAGAGCGATCACCAGGCCCGCGGCGACGAAAGCCAGCCAGCGATGAATAAACTGGATCAGGACCTGATTCTCAAACAGATTCATGATCCCCGGCGTGTACCAATCCGCCCACAGCAGATGTAACGGCGGGATCCAATACGAGCCGATCTGGGGCCACGTGTTCAGAGTCAGTCCCGCGCCGGTACCCGCAACCAGGCCGCCCGTTACGATTTGCAGAAAGATGCCGCCCGTGGCAAACCACGCGAGCCGGCTGCGAACTTCACGCACCGAGCCGGAACCGGTACGCGACAGGCTGAGTGCCGTCCACAATAGCAAGCCGAAAAACAAGAAGGCCATTCCGAGGTGCAGCGCGACCGCCGCCGCCTGCAAGTCGAGCTTGACCACGATTCCGCCCAAGACCGCTTGCGCCACCAGTAACCACGCCGCCGAAACCATGCGTTGGCGTACGACCGCCCACAGCGCGGGATTACGTTTCGAACGCACGAATAGCGCCAGAAATACAATTCCCACGAGGGCCGCGAGGAAGCGATGGAAATACTCGACGGCGAACATGCGCTGAAATTGCGCCGCGGTCAAGTTCGCCGCGACGTCGGGATAGCGCACGGCATAGGTCTGGAAGACCGTCTCCCAGCCGTCGCCCGTGAATGGCGGAAGCAAGCTGCCGTTGATCAGCGGCCATTCCGGAATCGACAGCCCGGAACCGGACAGCCGGACAATCCCGCCCCACAGAATCAGAATGGAAACCAGCGCGCAGAGCAATAGCAACCACGAGGCCAGTCGGCGCGCGGGCGAAGTCGCAGACACAACAGAGGGTTCGCGCGAACCCTCCTCAATGTGACCGGCGGATAAGGCGGTACCCATCAGGAAACGACCGGTAATCTTTTGAAATTCTCTTTCGGCGGCGGACTCGACGTCGCCCACTCCAATGTATGTTGGATGTCGTTGACTGCCCACGTATCCTCGGCAGCGGCAATCTCACCGCTGCGCAGCGACTTGATCACATTGACCATGTAGATCACCCCCCCGACCAGCAGGAACAGATAGCCGTAGGAGATAAACGAATTCATCGACTCAAATTCGGGGCGATACGTGTAAACGCGGCGGGCCATGCCGATCAGACCCAGCCAGTGCATCGGCAGGAAGACCCAGTTCATCCCAATCACGAACAGCCAGAAATTCCAATTCCCAAGCTTCTCGGACAGCTTGCGGCCCGACATCTTGGGGAACCAGTAATAGGTCGCGGCCATCAAGGCCATGATGGACCCACCGAATAACACGTAATGAATATGCGCGACGACAAAGTAGCTGTCATGCACTTGCACGTCCACCGGAACATTCGCGAGAATAACGCCGCTGATCCCGCCGATCACGAACAGCGACACGAAACCCAGCGCGAACTTCATCGCCACCGTGAAGCGCAGCGAGCCGCCCCACAACGTTGCCAGCCAGGAGAATACCTTCACGCCCGTCGGGACGGCGATCAGCATGGTCATGAACGAGAAATAGGCCCGCAGCCAGGGCGCCATGCCCGCCGTGAACATATGATGCGCCCAGACCATGAAACCGAGAATGCCAATGCTCGCGATCGCGTAAACCATGCCCGTGTAACCAAACACACGCTTGCGCGAAAAGCTCGCGATGACGTGACTGATGAGACCAAAGCCGGGCAAAATCATGATGTACACCGCGGGGTGCGAATAGAACCAGAACAGGTGCTGATACAGCAGCGGATCGCCGCCCTCCGAAGGCCGGAAAAAGCCCGTCCCGAAATGACGATCCAGGAGCGCCATCGTGATCGCACCGGCGAGCACCGGGGTCGCCACCAGGATCATCGTGGCGTTCACGAGCCACGACCAGACGAACAACGGCATCTTGAACAGCGACATGCCCTGCGTGCGCATGTTCAGGATTGTGACGATGAAGTTGATCGCGCCGAGGATGGAGGAGATGCCGATCATGTGGATCGCGAGAATCCAGAAATCGACGCCCGCCGTGCCGCTAAACTGCTTGGACGCGAGCGGCTGATAACCGGTCCAGCCCGCCGCCATCGCCCCGCCCTTCATGAAGAACCCGCCAAAGGCCAGGACCGCGGCCGGGACCAGCATCCACAAGGAGAACGCGTTCAGCTTGGGGAAGGCCATGTCACGCGCCCCGATCAGCAGCGGAACAAAGTAATTGCCGAAGCCGGTGAAGGCGGGGATGATCACGAAAAAGATCATCAGCGTCGCATGCATCGACAGCATCTGATTGTAGAACTCCGGAGTCAAGTAGCCGGAATTGGCGCTCGACAGTTGCAGCCGAATCAAGCCCGCGAAACCGCCGCCGAAAATCGCCATGAACAAGCTGAACCAGAGGTAGGCGATCCCGATCTCCTTGTGATCGGTGGACGACATGTACCTCAGCAACACCGGTTTCTTAGCTGTCGATACGCTGCTCATGCGCCCCCTTCTGCGAGAGTTGCGATTGCGTGTTCTGTCCGATCACGGCCGGCGCCACGGAACTTGCCGGGGGCGCCGCCTGCGGTGCCGTCGTGTCCAATGCCTGAACCGCCTTGGACTGCGCCCAGGCTTCAAATTCGGCCTCGGGCAAGACCTTTACATTGATCAGCATCTCGCCATGCAGCGGACCGCACAGTTCCGCGCACTGCCCCTTGTAGGTCCCGGCATCCGCCTTGAACCAGGTATGCGTGATCCGACCGGGATTCGCGTCCTGTTTCACACCGAAAGCGGGCACCCACCAGGAATGGATGACGTCAACACTCGTGCAGTTCAGCGTCACCACCTTGTCAGCGGGGACCACCAACGGCTCGTTGGCGATGCCGAGATTGAACTTCGGATAACGATACTCCCAGAAAAACTGGTGACCGATGACCTCGACCACGAGATCGCTCTTGGGCGGCACGTCCATCTTGCGCAGCGTCTTGTACATCGGGATGGCGAGCAGAATCAGCGTAATCACCGGGACGATTGTCCACACGATCTCCAGCTTCAAGTTCTCGTGAAACGTCGCCGGCTGGTGGCCGCGGGACTCCTTGAACTTCCAGATCGCATAAAGCAGCAACACCTGCGGCAACAGCAGGAATGGCGTGAGCAGCCCCATGGTGATCCAGAAATTCGAGAGCACCTCGCGCGCGATCGGCGTGGCCGGATCGAACAGCCAGGTCGTGATCGGCTTGTCCGCCCACGCGGCCCCCGCCAGAGTGAGCAGACCCAACGGTAGAAAGTAGTGGAACTTTTTTATCATGCGATATGGGAAACGCCGGATTAACGCGCGGCCAAATTCTTGACGTAGGTGTGAAGATCGTCAACCTGCTGCGTCGTCAGCGTCCCGTAGCCCGGCATCAGATCACCGGGCAGGCCATGGGTGATGACTTCAGCAAAGCGCTTGCGATCAGACTTCCAACCGGCATCCGGCTGTTTCAGACTTCCCGTTGCCGCATAGCGATAGGGAGCCACCGCGAGGGTCCGCCAGGTCACGCCGTCGCCGGTGGCGCCATGACAGCGCGCACACTGCTGCGAGAACAGTTCGGCACCCGCGGCGGTGCGATCCACGCGTCCGGCGGCAACCGTTGTCGTCGGATAGACTGTTTCAAGGCTCTTCATGGCGAGCTGAATCGGGATTCTCGGCCCGGCCTTCGTGGTATCACCGGGCAGCGTTGCGGACGCCGTCGCGCCGCCACCGGTTCCGCCGACATCGGGGAACTGGTTGATAATCGCGTCCGTCGTCGGCGTGGGCTTGGGGATCAAGGCGCGGACGTAGTGTGCCATGGCCATCACGTCTTCCGGCGGCAGCAACGCGAACGACGGCATGGAGGTGCCCGGGGAGCCTTTCAGCAGCGTACTGTAGATCGAGAAGATGTCGTCGCCGAATTTGAACTTTTCCGTGTGGTAGTTGCGCGGCTTGGGATTCAGACTGGCCGCGCGATCGCCGTCTCCGTAACCCTTAGGCCCGTGGCAGCTTGCGCAGTTGATCCCGAACAACGGGCGGCCCTTGGCGGCCAGACTCTCATCACGCCCCAGCGCGCGCAAGTCCACTGCCGCCGCTTTCTTCACCGCTTCCACGGGCGGCGGAGCGTTCTTCCCGGCCACCTGACCTTCATCATAGAAGTGGTTGAAAACCCAGAAGAGCGCGAACGCGGCGAAAAAGATTACCGGGACGTAGAAGAAAAGGCTGGTCCGGGATTCGGTGCCGTTCATTCCCACATCCTCCAGTTGACGCTCTCCAGGATGCGCGGGTCGCGGGCAGCCATAATCGAGTTTCTGGCATAGAAGCGCGACACCGCCAATCCGAAGATCCCCGCGAAGCCCAGCCAGATGCCGATTTCCATCCAGCCAATCGGAACCAGCGTCTTGCTGTAGGTGGGCATGACCATCCAGTAGATATCGAGGAACTGACCGACAATAATCGTCCAGCAAACGATGGTCAGCCACGTTTCGTTCTTCTTCTGACCCTGGCCCAGTAAGCCAAAGAATGGCACCACGAACTTGAAGAACGGCAGCGCGACGGTCAGAACCTGCCAGCCGCCGTCCAACCGCTGCATGAAGTAGAACGTCTCCTCCGGCATGTTCGCGTACCAGATCAACATGAACTGGGAGAAGCCGATATAGGTCATAAACACCGTGAACGCGAAGATCAGACCGCCCAAGTCCTTGACATGGGACTGCGTCGCGTACGCCTGCAACGGACCGCCGGGCTGCTTCATCCGGATGAACACAATGGTCAACAGCGCGAGGCCACTCTGGAACATCCCGGCGAAGCAGTACACGCCGAACATCGTCGAAAAGAAGTGATACTGCAAACTCATGATCCAATCAAAGGCCGCTAGCGTAAACGTCCCGGCGAAAATCGGCAGAAAGACGACCGACAAGTTGATCGCCTTGCGGGATAACTTGGCATCGCCGCTGGCATCCTGCTTCACCGACCAGCCCACGAGGACCCGCGCAAACAGCACCCAAACGGCAAGGAATACAAAGCCGCGAACCGTTATCCAGAGCGGACTCAACCACTTCGCTTTGGCCGGCTCCATGTCGGTGGCGCCGTCGTACCACCCATAGAGGTGCTTCATACCCAGCACGACCCCGACAAACAGGACGAGCGCCACGGGCAGATAGGCCGTAAAGCCTTCCGCGAGCCGGCGAATCACGATCATCCACTTCGCATTCGTCGCATTGTTGATCGCGACAAAGAACAGCCCGGCGATACCGAACGCGAGAAACATGAAATAGGAGACGAGATAGCCGTGCCAGGCGCGCGCCGGATCGGATAGTACCGCCGCCGCGAAGGCCGCGACGCCGATCCCTGTCATGCCGATGAATGTCAGGCGCCATTTCGACGCGAGCGCCACCGGTCCCGGATTATCGACTTGTGTTATGACTGCGTGGTGCATGGGAAAAGTTCAGTCAGGTTCCCGCTTCGAGGCCGCGGTTACTTCTTGGGCCAGAGCGACGTCTGGCCGGTATCGGGAAGATCTGATTCCAGCGTCAGATTCTCGCGTTGCATCGTCGCGATATCGGTCTCGGTCGGGAAGGCCGCCCGCTGCAACGCGCGCACGTAGTGTACGACCGCCCAGCGCTGGGTCGGGCGCAACTGCGAGGCGTAGCTCGACATCAGGCCCTGCCCGAGCGTCATCGTGTGATAGATGCGGCCGTCCTTCCAGACCAGCAGCTTCTCGCTGTACAGACTCGGCGGCATCGTAAACTTGGGCACAATGTAGCCGCGACCGTCGCCGCGCGCGCCGTGACAGACGATGCAATAGCTGTTGAAGTACTTCTTGCCCGCTTCCAGCACGTCAGGGGTCGGGGCGAGCGGGTTTAGCATCTGATCCGCGAGCAGGGAATCGGCAAAGGTGTACACATACGGCTCGAAATCGCGCGGCACCGCAAAGGGCGGCGGTGTTCGCGTGCCCACGCCCGGAACCGTCGTCGAATCGTATTCCTGCGCGCGAACGGAAAGCTGCCGGTACATGTCCGGCATGTATTCGGTCTCGCCGAAGTCCCGAGTGCCGCACGACGACAGCCCGCAGCCCAGAACCGCGAGCAGCAGGAGATTAAGCGTCAACACGACGGACTTCATCCGCACCTACTCCCTTCAGAAATGCTTGGACGTCGTTGTCCTTCATACCCTCACGCAGCGGCACGATCAATCCAAACTTGTCGTCGGTGAAACGCTCGTCATAGATTTTCGGCGTGTTCGTCGGCATGTGGCAGGCGCGCCAGACCGCGATAAACGTGGCGATGCCGCCGATCAAGATTCCGCACTCAAACACCACCGGAATGAATGCCGGCCACGAAATCAACGGCTTGCCGCCTACGTTGATCGGCCAGGCTACCGCACTCGTCCACGACGCGAACAGGAATCCCAACGCCGCACCGCCCAGCCCCATCACGAGCGTGACCCACGGCACCCACGACATCTTCAGGTGCAGCGCCTTCTCCATCCCGTGAATCGGATACGGCGTCATGATGTCAAGATGCCGCCAGCCCTGCTTGTGCGCGGCCTCGGCGGCGTTCAGCACATCGGTGGGCTCAGAAAAGACAGCGACCATCACCGGCGTAAGCTTAGTCATGGGCCGTTACCTCCTCGTGCAGGCTGGGCTTGCCGCTGCCGGTCGGATTCGGCAGCACGCCTTTCATCTCCGCCATGGCAATCGTGGGAGCCACGCGGACAAAGATCAGGAACAACGTAAAGAACAGGCCGAAGGCGCCGATGGTCCAGCCGAAGTCCCAAATTGTCGGCGTGAAGATCTCCCAGTTGGCCGGGATGAAGTCGTTGTGCAGCGACGTCACGATAATGTTGAAGCGCTCAAACCACATGCCGATGTTCACAAAGATCGAGACGATGAACATCACGACCAGCGAGCGGCGCGCCTTCTTGAACCAGAAGATTTGCGGAATGATCGCGTTACAGCTCATCATCGTCCAGAAGGCCCAGGCATAATGGCCGGTGGCGCGATTCCAAAACACATAACGCTCGTACGGATTCTCGCTGTACCAGGCCGTGAACAACTCCGTAATGTAGGCGTAGCCGACCATCAGGCCCGTGGCCATGATGATCATATTCATGAGTTCCATGTGCCGGATCGTAATCAGATGCTCAAGATGGAACATCTTGCGCATCACGACCGTGAGCGTCACCACCATCGCGAAGCCGGAGAAGATTGCGCCGGCCACGAAATACGGCGGGAAGATCGTCGTGTGCCAACCCGGCAGCAACGATACGGCGAAGTCGAAGGACACGATCGAGTGGACCGACAACACCAGCGGCGTCGACAGTCCCGCGAACACGAGGTACGCCTTCTCGTAGTGATTCCAGGCCCGCGCGGAGCCGCGCCAGCCCAACGACAGGATTCCGTAAACCTTCTTGCGCAACAGATTCTTGGCCCGGTCCCGCATGGTGGCGAAGTCCGGCACCAGCCCCTGATACCAGAACAGGAGTGAAATCGTCAAATAGGTGCTCACCGCGAAGACGTCCCACACGAGTGGCGAACGGAAATTCACCCACAACAGCCGCTCATTGGGATACGGGAACAGCCAGAACGCCATCCACTGGCGACCGGTGTGCAACAGGGGGAAGATGCCGGCGGTCATGACGGCGAAGATCGTCATCGCTTCGGCGGACCGGTTGATCGCCGTCCGCCAATACTGCCGCAAGAGGAAGAGGATCGCCGAAATCAGCGTGCCGGCGTGACCGATACCGATCCAGAATACGAAATTCGTGATGTCAAACGCCCAGCCGACCGGATGGCTGATGCCAAAGATGCCCTGCCCCTTGATCAGGAGCCGGACCACCGTGATGATGCCGATCCCGAGCATGGTGCCGGTGATCGCGATGCCAATCCACCATAACGCATTGGGCAGACGCGTGGTCGGACGCAATACGTCGTCCGTCACATCGCGCAGCCGAATCTTCGACGAGATCAGGTCGGACGGCGGCAGCACGTCTTCGACCGGCTTGACCCGCGGAGCAACCACTGCCATCAGGAGTGCTCCTTTCGCTCATGGTAGCCATCGTGCCCGGTGCCGTGGTCAGCGTCCGCCAAGGGGGCTCGATTGCGAATTTTCGTGTGATAAGTGATCGATGGTTTCACATTCAGTTCTTCGAGCACATGGAAACCGCGCGGATCCGCCGTGGCCTGCGAGACCAGACTGTCCGGATTGTTCATGTCGCCAAACGTGATCGCGCCGGTCGGGCAGGTCTGCTGACAGGCGGTCTGGAGATCGGTGTCATGCACCGTGCGCCCAAGGTCCTTCGCCGTGCGCTTGGCATCGCGGATGCGTTGATGGCAAAAGGTGCACTTCTCCATGACACCCTTTTCGCGCACCGTGACATCGGGGTTCAACGCCAGTTCGAGCGGATGCTCGTCGTAGGCGGCAAATGTAAACTCGTGCCAGTTGAAGCGCCGCACCTTATAAGGACAGTTGTTCGAGCAGTAGCGGGTCCCGACGCACCGATTGTAGGTCTGCTGGTTCAGCCCTTCGTCGTCATGCACCGTCGCCAGTACCGGGCAGACGGTTTCACACGGCGCGTTTTCGCAATGCTGACAGAGCATCGGCTCGAACGCCGTCTCGGGGTTCTCGCGATCGCCGCTGTAGTAGCGGTCGATGCGAATCCAGTGCATCTCGCGACCCTTCTGTATCTGCTCCTTGCCCACGACCGGGATATTGTTCTCCACCTGACAGGCGACGATGCAGGCATTACAGCCGATGCAAGCCGTGAGGTCGATGGCCATGCCCCAGCGGTAACCCTTGTACTCGAAGCCCGGGCCCCACATGCTCTCGCCCGGTTCATGCCCATGCAAACCGGCCTTCGGGTTCTTCCGATACTCCTCGAGCGACGTCTCATAAAGGATATGCCGCCCGTCAACATAATTGTGGCCCTGGACACAGGGCAGCTCTTCCCACCTGCCGGTCTTGGAAGCCTGACACGCGACGCTCGATGCGAGTAGCTTTCCGTGTTTGACTTGCCGGAAAACGAAGGCATTCACACCGGTGTCATCCCCCACGCGCCCCGCGCGCCGACGCCCCCATCCGGACTGTACGCTGATCACACCGTCGGTGTCGCCGACCTGAATATGCGCCTGGATCTCCGCCGAGTTGCCATCCGCGTCAAGCATGATGAAGTCGCCTTCATTCACTCCGAGCTGTTTGGCTGTCGCTTCGGACATGCTGGCGTAGTTTGTCCAGCAGATTCGCGAAACCGGATCCGGGAGCTCGAGCAGCCAGGCATTGTTGGCATGTCCGCCATCGCGAAGATTCGGCGACGGATAGACAACGAGCTCGAGCCCGCCGCGATCCACCTGCGGAAGATCAAGCCCGGTCAGCGCTTCCACCTTGAACAAGCGGCGGTCGGTATCGCGTTCGACAATCGTGTTCACGACACCCGCTCGCAGCGCGCCCGACCAGAAATCGTCGAATGTGGCTTCGTAGCGACCCGGCTGACTCCAGATCTGCCGGTTCCAAGTGTCCATCATGTATGTTCGCCAGTCGCCGACAAAGCCGCTCAGCGGACCCGCTTTAGCGGCCACCGCGAACGCCAATAGCGACGATTCCCAACCGCGGCAATCATAGAGCGGCATGATGGTCGGCTGCACCAACCCGTACAGGCCCGCCTGCGGCTCGTTGTCACCCCAGCTTTCCATGTCATGCAGACCCGGCAACACATAGTCGCACCAGATCGCCGTCTCGTCAACGCGATCGGCGAGACTCACAGTCGTCTTGACTTTCTTCATACCGTCAGCGAAGCCGGCGGATTCGGGCAGCGTGAAGCCGGGGTTGGTTCCGAACGTAATCAGCGCCGTGACCTTGCCCGCCTTCATATCATTGATGAGCGCCAGCAGCTCAGCGCCCGAACCGAGGCTCTGCTGAGATGGCGCCACCACGGTATCTACCGTCCGACCGTCATTGCCCAGTAAGGTATTCAGCAGATTGACGATCGCTTGCAGCGATTCGACTTCGCCGCCGAATACGATGGACTGCCCGCGATGCTTCCAGAGCTCTTGCGCAATCCGCTGAATCGTGCCCTGGGGCAGCGCGGCCTCGGTTTCGATACTGGAAACCGAATACCGCGCCAGAACCGACTCGATGTCCGCGCGTCCGGCAATCGCCGCGTCCGGCGGCATGATCGCCAGCAAATTCTTGGCAATCGCGATCGCAACCTTCGTCGCATCGCCGGGACGAATCCGGAATCGTTCGTCCGCGCTGGAACCGGTAATGGTCAGGCACGGCTCAAACGCGACGAGCTTATTCAACTTGCCGTCGCGCACCTTGCGCAGCTCGCCGAAACCGACCTGCCATTCCAAAGCGGAGTACCCGGAACCCAACGGATCGGCATTCAGCGAAAGAATGTACTCCGCCCGATCAAATCTGTAGCGCGGGAGCACTTTCGTGCCGTAGCACTTCTCCTGTGCGTTGCACGTAGATTCAGAGTTCCAGCCGTCAAACATTACGTGCCGCGCGCCGGGGAAAGCCGACAGGAACTCGGCGATCAGCCGGCGGCGCGCCGGTCCATTCACGGTTCCGGTCAGCAGTACGATCTGCGCATTGGGCGCGGTCAACGCCTTGGCGATCTCGTCATCCGCGGTCGGCCACGGAATCGCCTGCGGTTCGCCGCCGCCGCGCTGCTGCTTGATCGGACCCGTCAGACGGTCGGGGTCATAGAGATTGAAGATCGAAACCTGCCCCGCCGCATCGAGTCGGCCGCGGGTCAGTGGATGGTCGGGATTGCCTTCAAGCTTGACGGGTCGGCCCTCACGCGTACGGATCAGCACTCCCGTGCCCACGGCGTCGCCGAGCGAGGATGCATAATAGGTCGCGACACCGGGCACCACACGCTCGTCCGCTTTGACAAACGGAATGATCTTTTCCGCCGGGCGCAGCCCGCAACCCGCGGTCGCGAACGCCATGGCCGCGCCGGAAAGTTTGAGAAAGTCGCGGCGCGAGAAACCCTGGTCGCCCCCGCCGTTGTTCTTCACGGCCAATTCCATGAACCCCGCCGCTTCCATGACCGGACCGGGACGCGAGTTCAGGCCGTCCGGTGACCAGCCCGTCGCATCATAATAGGCGGCGGGCTTGTCGTAAAATTCCTCGCCGCGCCGCCGTGCCACCTCCGCGGAACCATTCAGCTCCGCCAGCGACGTCCAGTGCACGCGCGGTACGGCCGTCAGGCTCTGCGCCGCACGCGGCTCGGGTGCGTGTTCGTGACGGTGTTCGCTCATTGATGGCATGTGTTGCAGGACGTCGGTCCTTCGTTCTGGCGGTGGCAAGTGATGCAGTCGCCCATGCGCAGTCGTTTCGCCTGATGCACCACGTCCATCTGAGCCACATCACCGTGGCACTCCTGGCAATCAAACCCTTTCGCGATGTGGGCCTGATGCGAAAAGAACGCATGATCCGGCAGATTGTGAACGCGAACCCATTCCACCGGCTTGCCCGTATTGTACAGCTCGGTCAGCTTCACAATATTCGGCTTGTCCACGGCCACCACGCCGTGACAATTCATGCAGATGTTCAGGGCCGGAATCGTGGCGTGCGGCGAGCGCTCCACATTCGTGTGGCAGTAAAGGCAGGGAATATGATTCGTACCGGCGTGGATCTTATGGCTGAACGGAATGGGCTGCGCCGGAGCGTAGCCCTTGTTCGACCAGATCACATTTCCCCATAAATAGTAGCCGAAGGCGAGAATCGCGACGGCATAGACCGCCCCCAACACGTTACGATTCATCGCACCTCCGCGCGGACGCGATTACTGGTGCAGGAGAGATGGGTCATGCAGGAAGGTTCGAAGGATACAAACAAGAACGTGAAATTTTGCGCAAACGGCGTCCCCAACTAAGCAAAATCCGGGAAGAGCTCCCGGACTTGCCGGCCAATGAATCAATGATGGTGCTGGGTGGACGCAATCCGACTGGAGGGGTACCCGAGAAATGTGCTAAATTCGCGAGAATATACATGCTTTCACTGTGATCCGCAAGTCCTAATGATATCCATGACTTTCGTTTCCACAGCGAAGTCGAAATAGTTGTCAATTGGTCATATTCTCATTTCTAAACTATTCAAAATATTTAGCTTATATATTACAACTCGTTATCCACATTATTTACATGATTTTACCGCTGTTTTCACGCCTCACCGCCTTAGATCAGGTCCGCTGACACCAAAATTTCGGAGCCAAACGAGAGGCATGGTCCGGCTATCGAGGCACACGAAAAACAATCAGGGCGCTGGAGCAGATCCCCAGTCGAGTCATCCATGTATTGATAGGCATGATTGGCCACTCTGACGGAGAATACACCAATAGTCTCCGCACATCAACACGCTGAAATCCGAGCGCCTCGAGGCGCCTCATCCATGACCGCACACTCATCTTGCGAAACGCATTCCAGAACCCCGGATAGCCACCGATGCCTGAGGGCAGCAGCAGGAATGATAGTTTGCTTGCCAGACTTCGCTTCTGCCGTGTTTCGACGGCTCCGCTGGTCTGCGTCGCGAAGTGAGTGCTGCCCGGGACCAGGCCTTTGTCGCCGTGACGAATGCGCTGCAACACGAAGCGCAGATTATTCCAGTAATGCGCGGGAATACGGAGAATCAGCCAATGATTGGTCGGTACCGTAAAGGCATAGATGCAACCCGGTTTCCCGATCCGTTTGAGTTCGGTAAACACCTGCGGCAGAATAGATTCCGGAATATCCTGAAACACCTGATTGGAATAGATCAGGTCAAACTGCCCGGTCTGGAACGGCGTACGCTCGATCCGGCATTCGTGATACTCGAGGTCCGGCATGGCGCGGATGCCGTCGCTGGTGTAGAGATCAGACGCCGAAACCTTGCCGAACTGCCGAAGGTGCGGGATCTGGAAGCCATCCCCACAACCGAACTCCATCACGGCGAAGTCCGGCGCGCCCAGCCGGCCTTCCGCCTGAAGGATCTCGGACACAGCGGACATGGCGAGCGATACCTCACGCTCCCGTTTGTGCCTTAAGTGCTCTTTGGTTGCTCGTGCAGTTCTCGGATACATGTTGTTATGGTGTCGAAATTGCTGGTAGTGTTACCCTGTACAATGTCACCGGGCCCGCTGAAACCACACGCTCACCGAGGGTATCGAGTTGCCCGCGAAGCCGCGCGTCCCAATGCTCCGCCTCCAGGTCACTCCAGAGGATGTGCGTGCATTGATATTGCCGCAACGTGCGCGAGCGCTGCTCCAGCGTCAGCGGAGTCTCATAGAAGGCCAGAACGTCCCTCCGGCGGCGCTCGATTTCCGGCTGCATGAGCGGATTGCCTTTGGCCTGCGCCACCAACCGCGCACCGCTGATCGCCGGTACCGGCCAGCCGCTGATCAAATCCGCCATCACGATCTCGTGCGGCTTCAGAGATTGCGCGAGAAAGAAGAACGGGTCCGCGACCCGCGTGGACGGTTCGCCGGACTGATCCTCGCGAATTCCCAGCATGGCATACTTGCGCAGCTCATTGACCCGAAAGGCCAAGCAGGGCAGCAGGACGACGAACACCAGAATGAACACGAGTCCGTCGCCGCGCAGCGATTCGCGCAGCCGGGACCACTTCAGCAATCCGCGATCCAACGCAAAAATCGCGACCGCGATTTGCACGTACACCATCATCCAGAACAGGAAGCGCGCACCGATCAGCACCTGCAGTACGTCGCTGACCAGATAGGCGATCCCGCAGAGAATCGCCGCGTAAACCAGAAACAGCTGCTCGCGCCGCCAGGCAAAATAAGCGAGGACCGGAGCACCCACGAAGGCGGTCCCGATCGCCAGCGGGCGATTCGAAAACATCGGCATATAGAACCACGACTCGGTGGACCCTTTGAACAGCACGGTCCAATAGTCAAAGTACGGCCAGACCAGCGCCGCGCCGAGTGCGAGCAGCGGCACGGCCTGCAACCCGATCACTTGACCCCAACGGCGCTCCGCCAACAACATCGCGAAACCGCCGGCAAAGGCGAACAACGCCGTAATTGGGTGCGAAATGAAGACGATTACCGACAGCAGCGCGAAACCGAGCAAGCCGCTCCAGCGGCGCTCGTCGAGATACGAGCGCAAACTCGCCAAGGCATGAAAGCAAACCGCAAACGCGAAGATTCCGGTGAACGGCAGCGACACCAGCAGCAACTCGAGCTGGTAGGCGTTCGCCTGCGTATAGCCCTTGCCCCAGAGCAAGAGCATCGCCCCGAGCGCGTACAGCGGCAAGTCGGTGCGCCGCCATTGACGCGACACGAAGCGATACACGCCGCTCAGCAGGATGACCAGATTCGTCAGGGCGGCGAAGAGCATCACGGTCAGCTGATCGAGCCCGGTCAAGCGCATAAAAACACCCCACACGATTGTGTAGGGCACAAAGCGAGGGCTGGTGTGTTCGCCCAGCCCGATCAGGGGATTGACCGGATGCAGCGGATGCTCCGCCACCGCCCGCACCGCCGCGGTCGTCTCCCAGTAATCCTCCTCCATCCCCCATGGCCGAATCAGATTGTAGAACAACGCCAGCGCCACCAGCGCCAGCGAAGCGTACAGATACGGCCGGTTACGCCAGAGTGGAATGGACTTGCCCGGCGCGATCATTCGCCTGACTTAACGGGTTCAAATAACGAGAACCGCGCCGCGCCCATCTTTTGCAAGAGAAACTTGCCCATCACGCCGACGGTTTGCAAACCGTACTTGGTACTGCGCTTGAAATTGATCGACGAGGCTTCGTCAAAATAGCGGGTGGGAATCGGAATGTCGCCGATGCGAAACCCATGATAGACCGCCTGCGCCAGGAACTCCGTGTCGAAGACAAAGTCCTCGGAGTTGTTGCGGTAATCCACGGTTTCCAGAACTTCCCGCGCATAGGCGCGAAACCCGGAGTGAAAATCGCCCAGATTCTGGCCGAGACAGACGTTCTCGAAGGTCGTCAGCGCGCGATTGCTGAGGTACTTGTACACCGGCATGCCGCCCGCGAGCGTCTCGTGGCGCGTGCGAATGCGCGACCCCAGAATCACGTCGCAAATCCCGGTTTGCAGAAACGACAGCGCCGCCGGCGTCACCCGACCATCGTACTGGTAGTCCGGGTGAATCATCACCACGGCATCCGCGCCGCGATCGAGTGCCGCATCATAGCACGTCTTCTGATTCCCACCGTAGCCGCGATTCTGCGTGTGGCGAATGACCGTCATGCCCAGCGATTCCGCGATCTCCGCCGTCCGGTCGCGGCTGCAATCATCCGTCAAGATGAACTCCTGAATGCAGCCCGCCGGAATAGATTCGAACGTCTTCCGCACCGTCAGCTCCGCATTGTACGCGGGCATGATGCAAATTACTTTCCGCAAGCTGCGCTCAGGGCGCTCGTTCAGTCGGTCAAAGGAGGGTCGAGACATGCGTATATAGATTATCCGAAATGTACGTCAACAACCGGGGCAGGCGGGGACTCTCAGGGGAGGATCGGATACACAAGGTAGTACCGCCGTTGGTCCCCGCTGCCCAGCGGAGCAGTGTCAAGAAACGACGTCGATCCGGTGGTGCCGATGATCGTACTCGAACTCACCAGATCATTCCAGTCCGACAGGCGACAGACGCGGTAACCCGTCGCTCCCACGCGGGCCGACCAGCGTATCTCGACGGCGCCGCCGCTCCGAGCCGCGGTCAGATGTTCAACCGGATCGACCAACGTGTGATCCCAGAATCCGGTAAGCAGGGTTTCCATCGCGGAACGCAACTGCGCGCCGATCACGCGGTACGGTCGAATCGAAAGCATGATCAGGTTGTACGCCGCCGTCGGAGTTGGCCGCGCCGCCGCCCCGATCACCGCGGCGGCATTGAAGTTCCGGTGATAGAGTGGCTGGACCAGCGGCGAGCCGGCCAGCGTGAACTCCGGGCACAGGGACATTTGCGAAGCATTGAGTTTCCCGAAATCCAGCAGGGCCGGGTGCTCGCTGCGCGCCGTATCGGTGTTTAACCAATCCACCGCCGTCAGCCACGACGTCAACTGCAAACGGGATTCCAGCTCCGCGCCCAGTGACGTGCTCAACTCCTTGCCCATGATGAGCAGATTGCCGCCGCTGTCCAGATAGAGATTGAGCACGGGCAACATCGCCGTAAACGCGGCCTGATCGCCACCGAAATTGTTGAATAACCACACGGTCTGGCGCGACTGCCAGATGGCCGCCATCAGACTGTCCGTGCCGTGTCCATCCGGTGTGTAGCCCGGCGGATAACTCCCGGTCGTGAACAGGTCCCAGAAGCGGAACGGTCGGGTGCCCTGAATTACGTTGTCCGTGTAGAACGGAGTGATCTCCGCACCATAAACGGTCCAGTCCATGCCGTTCACGATCAACATGTCACCGACCGACGGAGCGCCGGGTGCAAAGCCTTGAACGGTATCGCTGGGGAGCGATGTTCGACCGTCGCCATGCACAGAACAGATCCAGTAATCGTACGTCTCGTAGCGGTTATGCGTTGCGTCGGCGTACGCAATGCCCGGAGTGTTCACGACCGCGAGCGTATCGACCGGACCCTGGCCATCGGCACGGCGGCGGAAGACGCGCATGCCGGTGTAGCTGAAGCTCGTCGGAAGCACCCAATTCAAGACAATCTGTGTGTCCGCCGCTTGAGCCGTCAGCCCCGTCGGAGCCGGATAGCGGCCCAACAGGTTATCATAGATGTAGTCCAGACTCTGCCGCAGCGGAGTTTGGTCCGCACGGTAGGGCCGGTGGCTAATCAGGCACGTGTTGTAGAAATTGGGCGGAGCCGCGCGGGAGAGAATGCCCATCAACTCCTGCGGAACTACATTGTCGAACTTGTAGAGTGGCAGCGTACAGCCCGACACATCGATTCGCAGCGGAGCGAGATTGTCCGCGTTCGCGCCGCCGGCGCGCTTGGCGATATCGGAGAGCCCGGGATGGAGTGCAACCAGTGCGTTCGTGGTCGTTACCGAGTTGTCAAATCCCGAGCCAACGACGTGCGCGTAGTCCCGAAGCGTGGTCGGCGGCATGAAGTCGTTCAACTCTTTTCCGATGACCAACAGCTCGCCGCCGTTCTGCAGATAAGCGTCGAGCACATTGCCGAATCCACGCAGGATCGTACCGTCATTCGTGTCCGGATCCGCCGGATCATAGCCGTTCAACACCCAGATCACGCGACGCGAATTTAAGATCGCAGCCGGAAGACTATCCGGGCCAAACCCGCGCGGAATCAATCCGGGCGGATACGTGCCGGTCGAATAGAGATCCCAGAAGTCAAACGTGTCGGCGCCCATCAGCACATCGTCATTCCAGAAATTGTAGGCTTCCGAGCCGTAGAATGTCCAGTGAATCCCGTTGACTACCAGCGGGACGTCGCTGCCGACGTTGAGGCCCAACGTGGCGGCCACCGGATCCGACGGATTCGAGGGAAAGCCCGCAGCGGAAACCGCAGTAATCCGGTAAACGTACGTATTCGGATTGGTGACGGTCGTATCGAGGAATAGATGCCCGGGATAGGGCACCGTCGCAATCGAATCGAAGGTGCTGACCGAATCGAGCCGCCGGAAAACCACGTGGTGATCCGTGCCCGCCTCGCCGTTATCAAACCATTCGAGCTGGACACGATCAACCAACGGCAGCGCGGTGAAGTAGCGCGGCTTGCCGGGATGACGGGTGAACCACTCGCCGGACAGAATGTGGAAGTCCCCGCCGTTATTCCGCTCGTTGTTCGGGCCGTCACCGTGCATTACATTGGGAATGATATCCCAATAGCCGTCGCCGTTGAAGTCGCCCGTCGTACACCAATAGGCCAACAGGTCACTCTCCTCCGCTCCCTGAATCGCCGGAACTTTGCCGATGGAAAGCGGAGGACTGGCCAGGTCGATGAGTTGTGGAAGGAGCTGCGGACCGCCATAGACGACGCGCACACATCCTGATTTATAGATGTTGTACGGCCCGCCGTCGTGCACCGCCGCGGCGAAGATATCGAAATAGCCGTCGCCGTTCAGATCACCGCAAGGGTTCGAGTCGCCGACTAACCAGTCTTCCCCCCCACCCCAGATAATCGAAGTCGAATCGGGCAGGCCCGACTGCAAGTCCCACGACGAAAACCAGTTGTAGCGTCCGTAAAAGACGTAGCAGTTCCCGGCCCAGAAGATATCATTGTAATAGCCATCCGCGCGAAACGCGCCGACGATCAAGTCGTGGATGCCGTCGCCGTTGATGTCCGCGGTCACGATCTCTTCGGCCAGCTCGTCGCCGCCGATTTCCGGCCCCGAATTGCCGTAAGCACCCCACACGACCGTGCTGCCCGTGGGCATGCCCGCGTGCAAGTCGATCGTGTCCGGCCAAATGGCGCGTCCGGGTAGAATATAGAACTCGCCGGCCTCGGGTCGGTTGTTCAGCGGACCATCGCCCGCGCCACCGGTCTCGAACGGATAGTCCACATTCGTATCCCCAAGACGGGCCACGCGATACGCGCCCGCTCCGAGAATCAGGTCGTCGTACACGTCGCCGTTGATATCATCCAACTCCACGGTGTTACCCATCTGGTCGTCGGCGTCGATACCGTAGATGATCGTGCGGCGATGCGTCGTGTTCGCGAGATCAATGTGGTCGAGCCGGGCAAACGGCCCGAACAACAGATAGACCTCGCCGCTCTGCTGACGCGCGTTCTGATAACCGTCCGCGCGCGGGGCGCCGATCAGCACGTCGATCGCGCCGTCATTATCCGCATCGCCCGTGGAAATCCAGACCCCCAACTTGTCGTCGGCCTGCGCGCCCGTGATCGTCGTGATTTCGAACTCGGTCATGTCGGCGGAACTCGCCAGATCTATGAATCGATCCCGAAGGTGAGCGCCGCCCCAGATGATATACACGGACCCGCAATCCTGCCGGCCCAGCGTGTCCGCCCACATCGCACCCACGATCAGATCCTGCGTCCCGTCGCCGTCAAGATCGCCGGTCTTCGCATTCGAAGAAAAATAATCCTTCCGACTGCGACCCCAAATCGTCAGCAGGTTGGAATAGACCCCATCATAATTCGCGAAATCCACCAGCCCGCGAATCGAGTCCACCCCGAATAGAACATGCAACTCACCGCACGAGGTTCGGTCGCCGAGGCGGCCGTCGCCGGTTATCGCCGACAGAATCGCGTCCATCTTGCCGTCACCGTCAAGGTCGCCGCCGCCGTAAACCGGAATCCCGGTATCGCCGTCCCCTGCTGACGGATTAAACATTGTCATCTGGCCGTCCTGCGTGCGATCCGCCAGTTCCCAGAAAAGAACCGGGGTCGAACGGGCAATCGTCACCAGAGCCACAAGCCCGGCGGCGGCCAGCAGTAGTCTCGAAGTGTGCTGCTTCATCGTTTACCTCTGCTTTGGCATCGTGACCAGTACCCTGTTCGCCAAGACTCCTCACTGACGTCATTGAACAGATGATCGTCAGTAACGTGATTAATTACAATATGCTATGCTTGATCGCGCCGGCGCACGTCGCCAGGATACACTGAAGCGCAATATACGAATTTTTTTCAATCTTACTATGGATTCGACCCGGCGCGGCGTCAATGATTGCGTTTCTACGGAGAGGTTCGTACCTTTCCCTGAGGACTTGATTGTGTGTTCACTGCTTCAAAATCATCAGATTCCAACCATGCTTTACCCGGTTCCACGCCTCGTCGCCGTCTTGTTCTGCCTGCTCGCCAGTGCCCTCAGCGCAGCGGTGAGGGACCATGACATCACGCTGGACGATTACTTCACGCAAGCCTACATCACCAGTGCCGTGATTTCCCCGGATGGGAACTGGGTGGCCTACACCGAGATGCGCTGGGAGCCGCCGGCGGAGTCCCGCAATACCGAACTCTGGATCGTGAGGACCGCGACCGGCGAAACGCGCCGCCTGACCTTTGATCCGGGAGCTGACGCCGGGCCGCAGTGGGCGTCCGATAGCCGCAGCATCTTCTTCTCCGCCAGCCGCGGGGAGGAGAAGGCGGACCCGCCCCTGAATCATAAGCCGCAGGTTTGGCGAGTCTCCATCGAGGGCGGCGAGGCGCAGGCCGTCACACGGCTGAAGGACGGGATCGATGCCTTCAAGCTATCGTTGGACGGGAAGGCGTTGTACTACACGACCAGCGACGACAACATCGGCGATGAGTGGAAAAGTCTGCGCGAGAAATTCAAGGACGTCACTTACGGTGATGGCGTTGACGAAATCTCCGTCTTGTACCGATTGGACCTGATAACATGGCGAACCGAAGAACTCGTGAACGACAAGCGGAGCATTCGCGAGTTCGCCGTGACGCGCGACGGGTCGCGGATCGCGATGATCACGACACCGAATTCCAAACTCGTGACCAACGAGGGCTGGTCCCGGGTCGATATTTACGACGGAGCAACCAAGGCCATCTCCGCACTGGAGGACTCGCTCTGGCGCGAACAGGCGCCGTCGCCCTACGGATGGATCGAAGGTCTCGCCTGGTCGCCCGACGCGAAAAAACTCGCGCTGGGCGTCGGGTTTGACGGCTACGCCGCGGAGTTCTTCGTCGCGGACTGGTCAACCGGAGAGCCGCGGACGCAAAAGCTGCAACGGGTTCGCGAGTTCTCGCCCGCGGACGGCGGCTCCATCGCGTGGATGCCCAATTCCCGGGATTTGCTGGTCGGCGCTGAGGAGCGCGCGCGAGTTCGCGTGGCCGCGATTCGGGATATCGCCAATGGTAAACAGGGTCGCACCGATCTGCTTACGCCCGGCGATTTGGTGGTCGAACAGTTTTCGCTATCGACCGACGGCGCTCAAATCGCCGCCAATATCAGCGACGTGACCAATCCCGGTGACATCTACTTGTGGTCCACAACGAACGCAACGGCGAAACGGAAACTCACCCACGTTAATCCGCAAATCGACAACTGGAAGCTGCCGCGGATCGAGACGGTGACCTGGACCGGCGCGCACGGAGAAGATGTAGAAGGCATCCTCGAATTGCCGCCGGACTATGTGCCGGGCAAGCCGCTCCCGATGTTTGTCAGTGTGCACGGGGGACCCACCGACAGCGACAAACTGCGATTCGAGTTCTGGATCTACGGTCGAGTCTTGCTGGCGGCGCGGGGCTGGGCGGTGCTCTGCCCGAACTATCGCGGCTCCACCGGATACGGTGACCGCTTCTGCGCCGATCTCATCGGCCATGAAAACGAAATCGAGGTCGAAGATATTTTGCGCGGCGTGGATGCGATGGTCGAGCGTGGAATCGCGGATTCCGCGAAGTTGGCCGTCGGCGGCTGGAGTAACGGCGGGTATCTGACGAACTGCCTCATCACCCATACCCAGCGATTCAAGGCCGCCAGCAGCGGCGCCGGCGTCGTTGATATGTCAATTCAATGGGGGATCGAAGACACGCCGGGGCACGTCATCAACTACATGCGCGGCTTGCCCTGGAGTGCCGCGGACGAAATGCGAAAGGCCTCGCCGCTCTACCAGCTCGACAGAGTCACGACACCGACCTTGATTCATGTCGGCGAGAAGGACGAACGAGTTCCCGCCGCCCATGCCAAGACCCTGCACCGGGCGCTGCATCAGTACCTCGGTGTGCCCACGGAGCTTGTGATCTACCCCGGACAGGGACACGGGTTGTCGAAGCTGACCCAGCGCCGCTGCAAACTCGAATGGGATTTGCACTGGTTCGACAAGTACGTGCTGGGCGCGAAGACAGACGATCCCCCGAAGCCAGCCCAATAAGCCGTCTGACTTGACCTCGTTTGGTGAGCGGCGACGAGGGTTACTGAGGACAGCGGGTTCAATCCACTTGATAAGGGACACGGAACCATTGTAAAATCTGAGCTTCCGTGAGCCCCTGTGCCGGCACTGAATTGAACTGCATAGCGAACCGCCCTTGCGTTCGCGCGGTTCCGATGTTATTTTGTGTTGATTGGAAAATGCTGGCCGACAGTCACAACTTGGATGAAATGCGCGGAGAAGTAAGCATGCGGTTTCGCTTAGCGATCTTGACCCTCTTGACAGCTTTGACGGGTGCTTCGTTTGCCCAGGGAGCGTCCGCCTATGTCGAGGGCCAGGTCATCGTTCGATTTGGGAAACACGTCTCGCGCACCGAGGCGCAACAGTTGCTCGATCCGCTGCGATTCAGCCTCGAGCGCGAGTTGGTTCCGGCGCTGAACATCCAGCTGGTCAAATTGACCCCGCAACTCAGCGTATTGGACGCGATCGAGGAGCTTAAGGGCTATTCTATCGTCGTGTGGTCGCAGGCTGACCATTATCTGAGCCAACGGTCCACGTTCCCCAATGACGCGCTGTTCGGGAGCCAGTGGGACATGAACCAGGCCAGCGATTCAGATATTGATGCGCCGGAGGCGTGGGATGTTTCCACCGGAGGCACGGATCAAGCGGGTAACGACATCGTCGTCGCGGTCATCGATGGTGGCTGCCTGCTCACGCATCCGGACTTGCAGGGCAATCTATGGACTAACCCCAACGAGATTCCGGGAAACGCGATCGACGACGATACGAACGGGTACGTTGATGATATCAACGGCTGGGATGCGTACGATGAGAACGGGACCTTGCCTGTCCACAATCATGGTACGCATGTGGCCGGCACGGTCGGAGCGCGAGGCAATAATGCGTCGATGGTGTCCGGCGTCAACTGGAACGTCAAGCTCATGATCGTGGCCGGGTCGAGCAGCCAGACGTCGGTCGTGTCGATCGCGTACAATTATGTCCTGACACAAAAGACGCTCTGGTGGCAGACCAACGGCCTGCGCGGCGCAAACGTCGTGGCCACTAATTCGAGCTTCGGTGTGGATAATGCGTCGTGCACCAGCGGTTCCTACCCGATCTGGAACGACCTGTACAATGCGATGGGCGAACAGGGAATTCTGTCCGCCGCGGCCACCGCCAACAATGCGGTCGACGTGGATGCCGTAGGCGACGTGCCGACCCAATGCACCAGCCCCTATTTGGTGACGGTTACGAACACGACCAACGCTGATCTCAAGAACTCGGGATCGGCCTGGGGGCAAACGTCAATCGATCTCGGCGCGCCGGGCACGAGCATTCTCAGCACGACATCGGACGGCGCCACCGGATACAGTACGGGCACTTCGATGGCCACCCCCCACGTCGCCGGCGCGATTGCGCTCATGCACGCCGCCGCCAGCACGGTGTTCAACGACTACTATCATTTGTATCCCGACTCCGCCGCGCTGGCACTCCGCGAGCTCCTGCTGGCGTCCGTCGATACGATATCCGCGCTGACCAGCATCACGGTGACCTGGGGACGGTTGAATCTCCATAAGGCCGTGAATGAAATCAGCCAGTATTCCGGCTCCAACGGTGCGCTGCCCAATCTGAGATATGTCAGCTCCGTGGTGGCCGATACGGTTTTCGCGGACGCCGACGGCCTGTTCGAGCGCGGCGAAACCGTCACGCTCGAAGTTGCGATACTCAACACCGCCGCGAATGCGACTAATGTGGCGGGCACCTTGTCGGAGAGTGATCCGTACCTGAGCCTGATCGATAACAGCGGTGCGTGGCCGGAGATCGACAAAGACTCCACGCGGTCGAATACGGCCGACTATTTCGTGCTGCAAGCCGACAGCGCGACTCCGCTGGATCATGTGGCGACTCTGACGCTGGCGCTCACCGCGGACAGCGGATATACCGTGAACCGTTCCTTTGCGCTCATCATCGGTCGCCGCACGATCTATTGGGCCGATAGCGTGCGCGACGGGACCAACGGATGGACGCATGACAACTACACGAATGGGTTCGTCGATCAATGGCATATCTCGACTGAGCTGTCGGCCTCTCCGGATTCGGCCTGGAAATGCGGCAACAGTTCGACCGGAACGTATTCGGATTCGCTTGATGCCGGGCTGATCAGCCCGCCGATCGTCATTACTCCGCAGTCGATCTTCACGTTTGACTCCTGGATCGATGCCGAGAGTTCGACACTCTATCAGGATTCCGCCTACGACGGCGGCTTCGTCGAGATCTCGACCAACGGCGGTCCGTTCGCCATCGTAACTCCCAGCGGCGGATATGGGCGGACTTTCCGCTATGAACGCGGCTCCGGAAACCCCTACACCGGCCCCCTGCCGGGAGTCCCCTGCTACTCCGGATCGACGTCGTGGCTGAGCAAGACAATTGACTTGAGCGGATTTGCCGGCGACAGCGTGCGGTTCCGGTTCCGCTTCTGTTCGGATTCGAGTACGCAGCGTGAAGGCTGGTATCTCGATAATTTCGCGATCTCCGGCGAAGAACCCGTGCCGGTCGCGCCGTTGGCCGTGGATGATCTGGTGATCCAGATTATCGGCAACGATGCATTGCTGGCCTGGACCGAGCCGGATCCGACGATTACCGGATACGTCATCTATCGCAGTGCGGATAGCGAGTTCGTTCCCTCGTCCGCCGACTCTATCGGCTTCACGTTCGGGCTGCAGTATACCGACGTCGGCATTGCCGCATCGGACTCCCTCAATTTCTACTTCATCAAGTCTATCAAGTAAGCCGAACAATCCGGCTCGCAAAAGGCCCGGCTTCATGCCGGGCTTGCTGTTTCGGGCAACGCCTCCTCCTGCGTTGCCACGGGCCGAATCTCTGATGTTGACATCTCAGTATAAGGCCATCGTGGGATCAATCTGCTCCGCCCACGCCAGAATGCCGCCCTCCAGATTGTACATGGGATTGCGAAACCCCGCATCGCGCAACAGATACCACGCCTGGGCGCTGCGGCGGCCGCTGCGACAAAAGATCACCACGTCCCGCTCCCGTTCCACCTCGTGCAGCCGATACTCCAGTTCCTGAATCGGGATCAGTTGCGCGCCCGGCAGGGCGGAGATTTCAAGCTCCTCGGGCAGCCGCACATCCAGAAGCACCGGACGATGGCCGTTGCCGTGTTCCAGCAGCGCGTGCAGTTGCTTCACGTCGATCTGGTTCTCGACCGGCACGGAGACCGAGCCCTGCGATGCCGGAAGTCCGCAGAACTCGTGGTAGTCGATCAAGTCGTGAATGGAGGGCCTGTCACCGCACAGCGGACAAGCTGGATCGCGTTGCAACACGAACTCGCGAAACTTCATGCCCAACGCGTCAAAGCGCAGCAAGCGACCCGCCAGCGACTGCCCAACTCCGAGAATCAGCTTGATGACCTCCGTCGCCTGAATCGACCCGACGATCCCCGGCAAGACGCCCAAAACCCCGCCTTCGGCACACGAAGGAACCAACCCGGGCGGCGGTGGCTCCGGATAGAGACAACGATAACACGGTCCGCCCTCCGTACAGAAAACACTGGCCTGCCCCTCAAATCGAAAGATGCTGCCATAGACGTTCGGCTTTCCCAGCAAGTAGGCAACATCGTTGACGAGATAACGCGTCGGGAAGTTATCCGTCCCATCCACCAGAATGTCGTAACCCGCGGCCAGCGACCGCGCGTTCTCGCTCGAGAGATATGTCTCATGCAGATCGACCTGAACACGTGGATTGAGGTTGCGAATGAACTGCCGGGCCGATTCAAGCTTGGACGCGCCGAGGCGGTCCACACCATGAATAATCTGCCGCTGCAAATTCGTTTCGTCCACCACATCGAGATCGACAATACCGATGCGGCCAACTCCGGCCGCGCTCAGGTAGGCCAATAACGGTGAGCCGAGCCCGCCCGCGCCAATGACGAGTACGGAGGCGGCTTTCAGCTTGCGCTGGCCTTCCGCGCCGACCTCGGGCAACAACAAATGCCGGCTGTACGCCCGAATCTCATGCTGTGTCAATGGCGGCAGCCCATTGCGGCCGCTGCCCCCGGCAATGGAAGGCACGATGGTCAGGACCTCGCCGCCGTTCAGCCGGGTGTCGTGCTTCGCGGGCAAGTGACGCACGTCCTGATCACCAAGATAGACGTTCACAAAGCTGCGTACAGAACCGGCGTCGTCATACAGGTGCTTCCGTAGATGCGGGTGACGCCAGACCAGCGACTGCAGAGCCTCGCGCACGTTGGCGCCGTCAACCTCAACCTGGTCCAGATTCTCCGTGAACCTGCGGAGTACTGTGGGAATTTGAATGGAGATGCTCATATCGTCGTGGTGGTGAGTTCCCGGATTGTTTCCTCGGCATAGCCGCTGCGATCTTCGAGCAGCAGCCAACTGCGCAACTCGGCACTCCGCCCGGAACGTACGGAGATAATGACATAGGAGTAGAATGGCAACGCGTGCTCGCGATCGAATTCCGAGGGAATCGCCGGGTGGTCGGGATGCGAGTGGTAGAAGCCGAGCAAGTCCAGACCGAATTCGTGCGCCCGCGACTCCGCGTGACGAAACTGGTCGGGCGTGATGAGAAACCGGCGCGCGCGGTTGAAATGCTGCTCGTTGACCACGGGAACCACGCGCTGAATCTCGCGCGTATCGCCGCCATCCCGGCCATAGAGAAACCCGCAGACTTCATCGGGATAGCCGTGCTCGGCTTCCCGACCGATGAGCGAGATGTGTCCGGCCGTCAATTGAATCGCCAAATCAGAAGTCCTCTCTGCACAGTTGGCTGTGCCCCATCAGGAATCCCACACCGGCAGCGACAGGTAGCGCGCGCCGGTATCACAGTGAATTGTCACCACCAGCCCCGATTCGAGCGTGGCCGCCAGGCGCAGCGCGGCGACGGTTGCCGCCGCCGCGGACACGCCGACGAACAGGCCTTCCTCGCGCACCAGTCGCTTCATCATCAGGTAAGCGTCTTCCGTGCTGACCTCAAGATTCCCGTCCAATAGCGCGGCGTCGTAAATCTCCGGAACGTGAACCGTCGGAAGGTGTTTCAATCCTTCGAGTCCGTGCAGCGGACCGTCAGGCTGAAACGAAAAGACCCTGACCTGCGGCGCCCGCGCCTTCAAATAGCGTCCGACACCCGTAAAGGTTCCGGTCGTGCCCAGACCCGCGACGAAATGCGTGACCTTCCCGTCGGTTTGTCGCCAGATTTCGGGTCCGGTCGTCAACATGTGCGCGCGAACATTGGCCGGATTCGCGTATTGATTGAGGTAACAGTAGCGGTCAGGGTACTTCAGAGAAAGCTGTCGCGCCGTGGCCTGCGCCGAGTCCGTGGATCCCAAGGCATCCGTCAGGATCACCTCCGCATGGTAAGCCGCAAGTATGCGCTTCCGTTCCGCACTCGCATTCGCGGGAATGCAGAGCGTGACGCCAATCCCCAACGCGGCGCCGATCATCGCCAGCGCAATTCCCGTGTTGCCGCTCGTGGCATCGAGAATGCGCCGGTCCCCGCTCAGCCGGCCATCAATGATCGCCTGCCGAATCATATACCAGCCCGCGCGGTCCTTCACCGAGCCTCCCGGATTGGACCACTCGGCCTTGGCAAAGACGCGCACGGCGGGGTGGAGCCCGCTACGCACCTGCTTGAGTTCGAGCAGCGGCGTATTCCCGATTTGCGTGACCACCGGCGGTGGCGTAAACAAGTCATCAGCGGTCACCGATTCCCGGGGCGCGGCTTCCGTCGTCAGCAGCGGATAGGCCGTCACGAATTCACCGCTTTCTTCGTAAAGTACCAGTCGGTGTAGTCGAAGCCTTCTGCCGACCGCTGCGCCGCCACCTGTACGGTCTGCGGCGCCAGCACGATGCACTTATCACCGGCACGCCAGTTCTCCGGTGTGGCGACCTGATTCTTATCCGTGGTCTGCAAGGCCTCAACAATCCGCAAGACCTCGTCAATCGAGCGACCGTTCGTCAATGGGTAGTAGATCATCGCCCGGATGATGCCTTTGTCGTCGATCACAAAGACCGCCCGCACCGCCGACGTGTCGGACGCCGTCGGATGCACCATGCCGTAGGCGCGTGCCACATCCATCTTCAGGTCCGCGATCACCGGAAACGGGACCTTCACGTCGAACTTGTCTTCGATGTTCCGCACCCACGCAATGTGCGAATAGATGCTGTCAATTGACAGACCGATGATCTGTGTGTTCAGGCGCTCGAATTTTTCGTGGTTTCGCGCGAAGGCGATGAATTCCGTCGTGCAGACGGGAGTAAAGTCCGCCGGATGGCTGAACAGCACCACCCACTTCCTGCCTTTGAAATCGGCCAGCTTCAGCTCGCCTTGCGTGGTTTTCGCGGTGAAGTCCGGCGCCGGCTCATTCAGGCGGGGTAAATATGCGGTCGCAGTCGTGTCACTCATGGCGCAATCATTCCTTCCGTTGTGGTGGCTCGGCATTCCGCCGACAAAAGCACTTATCGCCAAAAGAAAAACCCCCTCGCGGTGGCGAAGGGGTCAGGCTGTTTGTATTGCAGCGTCCGTCAATTCGGAGGCAACACGAGGCCGAACTTCGCCGGAGGGTATTTCCAACAAGGACAACAGCAGCAGGTGTTATGGGACGGCTGGTGGATCATGATGCTACCAATTTAATGCTCTGACACCCGCATGTCAAGTAATTTTCCAAAAAGAGTCACATTTGTTAAACTATTGAATTATTTCACTTACCGTCCGTGCGCCGGGTCCACAGCACGGACCGCAGGGGTGCTGCGAGAGGACGAGCTGGTCGGTTGCGTTTCCGGGCGATTCCTCGTAAATTTCCGGAACGAGATCCTAACAGCCGGACCCCGCTTGGCTGCAAGCGGAGTCTCTGCCACTCGGCAGCACGTCGGAACACTACCATGAGCAAGGCCAAAATCCTCGTTGTTGACGACGAAGAAGACATTCTCGAACTCCTGCGTTACAACCTGAGCCGCGAAGGTCATCAGGTGGTCACGGCCACCAGTGGCGAACAGGCGCTCAAAATCGTCAATGACAGCTCGCCCGACGCGGTGATTTTGGACCTGATGCTGCCCGGCGTGGACGGACTCGACCTGTGTCGAACCCTGAAGTCCAACGTCGAGACCGTCAACATCCCGATCATCATGCTCACGGCGAAGGACGGAGAGGCCGATATTGTCACCGGTCTCGAACTCGGCGCCGATGATTACATCACGAAACCGTTCAGCCCGCGCGTTGTGCTTGCGCGCCTGAAGGCCGTTTTGAGACGCGCGAGTTCACCGGAAATTACCGGCAGCACCTTGCAATTCGGCCCCCTCGTGATTCTCCCCGACAAGCATGAAGTTCGCGTCAGCGGCCAGTCCGTCGATCTGACGGCGACGGAGTTCCGCATCCTGCAAATGATCTGCCGCCGCCCCGGCTGGGTGTACAGCCGCGAACAGATCCTCGAATTCGCTCAAGGCAGCAACTCCGAAGTTACCGGTCGCGCGGTCGATGTTCATATGGTTTCCCTGCGCCGCAAACTCGGACAAGCCGGCGACATGGTGGAAACCGTCCGCGGTGTCGGTTATCGCTTCCGGGATCTGCGGCATGCTTAGGAACCGGCTGCTCTGGACGCTCGCGCCGATCTACTTCCTGATTATCCTCGTGGCCGTCGTGGTCACAGGGACCTACACCAATTCCGTCCTCCAGGAATACCACCTGCGACGCACCGCGGCCGATCTGCAAGTCCGACTGCGGCTGCTGGCGGAGCAAGTTCCCTCCTCGTTCCCGTTCACCCCCCCTGATTCACTCCAGTCTTTCTGTCGATACGCGTCCGCCGTCTCGCGCGTCCGGCTCACGCTCGTCTCGACTGCGGGACGCGTGCTCGGTGACAGTGATCGCGAAGATCGATTCTCCGCCGCAGATACCGCGCTGATCCGCCCGATCGATCCGCGCGACCTGGAATCGCTCAGCTTTCGACCGGAAGTTCGCGCGGCGCTCGCGGGCCAGACCGGCTCGGCGACACGACGCAGCGAAGTCCTGCGCAGCGAAGTGCTGTACGTGGCCGTCCCACTCTTGCACCGCGGCCAGGTCGTAGGAGCCATGCGCTCCGCCGTCCCGCTGGTAGCACAGGGCCCGGATCTCGAACGGAATCGCGTCGTCATCCTGCTCGCGGTACTGGTCTCCTTGTCCGTGGCCGCTTTGATTACGGTCGTGCTCTCGCGCTTCGTGAATCGCCCGATCGCCGACATGCAGCGCGGCGCTGAACGCTTCGCCGCGGGCGACTTCTCCGAAAAGGTCAAGCTCCCGCGAATCACGGAATTGGCCGGGCTGGCCGACTCCCTGAATCGAATGGCGGATCAGCTCGGCGACAAGATCCATGCGATTACGCTCCAGCGCAACGAACAGGAAGCGATTCTGGCCAGCCTGCGCGAGAGTGTGATCGCCCTCGACGCGCACGAGCGCGTGCTGTATGCCAACCGCGCCGCCGCCGAGCTGCTCGGAGTTGAGTCGCACAAGGTGGTCGGCCGGTTGCTGCCCGAAGTCGCCCGCAGCAGCCGACTCCAACAGTATATCGGGCAAATCCTGGCCGGGTCACAGATCGGGGAAGGTGAGGTCACGCTTGAATTCAGCGAAGACCGCGTGCTGCAGGTGGCCGGCGCTCCGCTCCGCGATCTGAGCGGCGCGACCAAAGGCGTGCTGGTCGTCTTCAACGATATTACCCGATTGCGAAAACTCGAAAACGTGCGCCGCGAGTTTGTCGCCAATGTGTCGCACGAGCTGAAGACGCCGATCACCACGATTCAGGGTTTCGTGGAAACGCTGCTCGACGGAGCACTTGATGACCGGGACAAAGCCCGCGATTTCCTGACGAGAATCGAGCAGAATGCCATTCGCTT